>NZ_JBHJUK010000039.1:0-38950 GCF_042266225.1 Kitasatospora sp. NPDC056181 | reverse complement strand
CATTTGCTGGGGTTAGGCGGTGACACACACCCGGGTTTAGCGGCCGTTTTTCCGGCCGTCGGGGGGGGTTCCGCCGGGGGGCAGGGCGCCGCGGTCCGACGGGCCTTCAGCCGTCCGTCCTCGGGCGGGGCACCGCCCGCGGCTCAGGACGGGTGGGCGCCGACCGCGTCGCGGATCTGTTCGCCGAGGCCGCCGTTGACGCGGGCGCAGTTGGCGCAGCAGAAGAACCGGCCCGCCACCTCCACGCCGTGGCCCACGATCCGGACCTGGCACTGTTCGCAGCGCGGCGCGAGCTTCTCCATCGCGCACTCGAAGCTGTCGAAGGTGTACACGTCGCCGGTGATGGTCTTGATCTCGAAGGCGAGCCAGTAGTCGTTGCCGCAGGTGACGCAGATGGCCATGGTGGCCGTCTCCCTTCCGGTGGGGGCTGAACGGCCGGTCTGGCGCTCAGCCCTTCCCAGTGTCGGAGCGGCCCCCGGCACCGGCCACTCGGCCGCACCCGCCCGGGAGGCCCGGAGGCACGGGGGTCCGGAAGCACAGGGGTCCGGTAGCACAGGGGCCCGGAAGTACGGGGGTGCGGAAGCATCGGGGCCCGGACGCACCGGCGGCTCAGGTGGACCGGAGCCTCAGGTGGACCGGAGCCTCAGGCGGACCGGGACGACAGCTCCTCCAGCGCCCGGACCGCCCGGTCGGCCTCCTCGGCCCCGACGAACAGGTGGTCGTGGTGGAAGCCGGCCACCACGTTGCAGCTGATCCCCTCCTCGGCCAGCCGGCCCGCCACGGCGGCGGTCAGGCCGACGGCTTCCAGCGCCGAGTGGATCTTCAGCGTGATCCAGGCCGCCACGTACTCGTAGCGCAGGCCGAGTGCGTCCGCCTCCTCCTGCGCCACCACCACCGTCACCCCCTCGGGCTCGGCGACCGTGACCACCGGCCGCATCCCGGCGGGCACCTTCGCGGGCAGCGTGCAGTAGACGTACCGCCCCGGGTTGAGCTGCGGGCGCATTCCGCGCAGGAGGGTCGCAAGGTCTCGTTCACCGGCCATGCCCGCCACCGTAGCGGCTGGGCCCCTGCCGCACGGGGTGCCGGCCGACGACCGGCCGGCCGTGTCGGAAACCGTTGACGAGCGACAGTCACCGATATATCGTCGAGTTATCGAGACAGTTACTCGACTGTCCGAACGACTGATGGACGAACGAATGCAGGAGGTGGGCGCGATGCGCTCGGGACGACGATTTCGTGAGGAGGGCCCGCGCGGCGGACGGCGCCGCGGGCCGGGCCCGGAGTTCGGGGGGACGCCCGGGGAGGGCTTCGAGGGCCGGGGGGCGTTCGGCCCCTTCGGGCCGCCGCCGTTCGGGCCCGGTCGCCCGATGGGCGGGCCGTTCGGCGGCTTCGGCGGGCACGGGGGCCGCGGGCACGGCGGTCCGCGCGGCCGTCGCGGCGGGCGGGCGCGGCGCGGGGACGTGCGCGCGTCGCTGCTGGCGCTGCTCAAGGAGCGGCCGATGCACGGCTACGAGATGATCGCGGAGATCGCCGAGCGGACGGGCGGGGCCTGGCGGCCGAGCCCCGGCTCGATCTACCCGAACCTCCAGCTGCTGGAGGAGGAGGGCCTGATCACCGCGGAGGAGGTCGGCGGCAAGCGGCTGGTCTCGCTCACCGAGGCCGGCCGGGCGGAGGCCGAGGCGGGGGCCGCCGAGCCGTGGGCGGAGGCCGGCCGTGAGGTCGACTGGGAGGCCGTCCAGGAGGTCGGCCAGGCGCTCGGCGCGGTCGACCACGCGATCCGGCAGGTCATGACGACGGGCACGGAGGCGCAGCGGGCCAAGGGGCTGGCGGTGCTCAACGAGGCCCGCAAGAAGCTGTACCTGATCCTCGCCGAGGATGCGTAGCGGTCGGCGGGGGGCTGTCGGCGGATGGTGCCGCTGCTCAGGAGCGGATGGCGAACAGTGCCACGCACGCGAGCAGCAGCACCGTCCAGCCGAGCCAGAGCCAGGGGTTCGGGCCGATCGCCGCGCTGTAGGCGCTGACCATCACCAGCAGCCCCGCGGTGACCGCGGCCACCTGCCGGTTGTGGTGCATCGCCGTCCGGGACCTCGTCCGCGGGTGGTGCCGTGCCGTCCTCGCCATGGCCGTTCTCCCTGGATCGGGCCCCCGGGGAGCGCTGTCGTCACCCCGGGGAGCGGCCGTCACCCGGAGGCGCGGGCGCTGGCCGCTTCGTCGTACTCGTAGCGCCAGTACCAGCTGACACCCCGCTGCTGCTTGGACCGGACGTACACCAGTGTGCGCGCGGGGGTCTCCCCGTGCGCGGGGACCGGCACCTTGTAGGTCTTGGGCACGCCGTACATGGGTCCCAGCGGGATCGGCAGGATCCGGCCGTCCAGGGGGCCGCCGACGAATTCGGTCTCCGCGCTCTTCACCTCACCAGGGTCTCACCCCGCCGGGTCCTCCCGTCGCCGCAGGTGGCCGGTGGGTGGCCTCCCGGCGTCCGGGGGGTGAACGGCGGTCCGGGGCGGTCCGGAGGAGGGGTTGTGACGCGCAGGTGCCGGGAGTGTGACCGGAGAGGCACCGCCCCCGGTCATCCGAGGGCCCCGCGCACCCTTATCCTTCCTGTTACGCCCTCGGGGTTCACCCGGGTCAGCGGGCCCCGTACGGGCCGGGCAAGGCGCACGTCGGTGTGCCTGCCGGGCCACCGAGCCGCAGCGTCCGTGCTGCCGTGACTCCGTACCGTGACCCGGGCGTCGGCCGTCCGGCAACCCCGGCTCCGGCCGGCTGGGCGCGGACGGCAGGGCCGAGCACCATCCCGGGAAGCAGGCGGGGGGTGCTGTGCGTTGCGTCGGAGTAGGACGTCGAGTGCTGTGTCACACCAGGCACGGCAGTGCGCGGAGAGGGGCCCGATGGAATCCGGCAGCAGGTGGACGACCTGGTGGCAGAAGCGTGATCGTCAGCGGGCCCGGTCGGCCGACGCGGACAGTCCCGCCGCCAGACTGGATCAGCTGCTCGGCGCCGTGCGCGCCGGTTTCCCGCTCGCGCCCGCCGCGCACCCGGCCGGGTACCGGTGTTCCTGTGACCGGGTCGCGTGTCCGGCGCCGGCCCAGCACCCGGTGTCCTTCGCGTGGCAGACCCAGGCGACCACCGACCCCGAGCAGGTCGGGCGCTGGCTCTCCCGCGACCCCCAGGCCAACTTCATCACCGCCACCGGCCGCGCCCACGACGTGCTGGACGTGCCCGCCGAGGCCGGCCGGCTGGCCCTGGAGCGGCTCACCGCGCTGGGCGTGGAGGGTCCGGTGGCCGCCGTCGGCGAGGACCGCTACCTGTTCTTCACCGCCACCCGGGGCACCCCGGTGGACGAGGACGAGTGGTGGCCGAGCGCCCTCGACTCCACCCCGGACACCATGTCCGAGCACCCCGGACTGCGCTGGCACTGCCGGGGCTCGTACACCCTGCTGCCGCCGGCCGCGCTGCCGGACGGCTCCGAGGTGCGCTGGCTGCGCGGGCCCGAGCAGCCCCTGCCGGACCCGCTGCGCGTCCTGGACGTGCTGACCGACGCCTGCACCGAGGTGGGCGCGGTCGCCGAGGAGCAGTGGCTGATCGGCTGACCGCGCCGTCGGTCCCGCCGGGCTACGGCAGGGTGAGGATCTCCGCGCCGTCGGCCGTGACGACGAGGGTGTGCTCGAACTGGGCGGTGCGCTTGCGGTCCTTGGTCACGACCGTCCAGCCGTCGGCCCAGATCTCGTAGTCGTAGGTGCCCAGGGTCAGCATCGGCTCGATGGTGAAGGTCATCCCGGGCTTGATCACCTCGGTGGCCCGCTCGCTGTCGTAGTGCGGGATGATCAGGCCGGAGTGGAACGACGTGTTGATGCCGTGCCCGGTGAAGTCCCGCACCACGCCGTAGCCGAAGCGCTTCGCGTAGGACTCGATGACCCGGCCGATGACGTTGACCTGGCGGCCGGGCTTGACCGCCTTGATGGCCCGGTTGAGCGACTCGCGGGTCCGTTCGACCAGCAGCCGCGACTCCTCGTCCACGTCGCCGCAGAGGTAGGTGGCGTTGAGGTCGCCGTGCACCCCGTGGATGTAGGCGGTGGCGTCGATGTTGACGATGTCGCCGTCCTGCAGCACGGTCGAGTCCGGGATGCCGTGGCAGATCACCTCGTTGACCGAGGTGCAGATCGACTTCGGGAATCCCCGGTAGCCGAGGTCGGACGGGTAGGCGCCGTGGTCGCACATGTACTCGTGGGCGACGACGTCCAGGGCGTCCGTGGTGACGCCGGGCGCGATCAGCTTCGCGGCCTCCGCCATCGCCTGTGCGGCGATCCGGCTCGCGATCCGCATCTTCTCGATCGTCTCGGCGGTCTGCACCTCGGGCCCGGTGTACGGCGCCGGCGCGGGCCGTCCGACGTACTCGGGGCGCGCGATGTGCGCCGGGACCTTGCGGGTGGGGGACTGGATGCCGGGTACGAGAGCCATGGCCGCGAGTCTATCCGCCGGTCCCGCCCCGGCCCGGGGTGTGCGGGGCGCCCCCGGCCGGGGAATGATCGGTACGACCTGCCACGCCGAACGGGAGTGACCGCCATGCCCCTGGGATTCCACCGCAAGCCGACCGGCAAGCCCGGTGAGTGGTTCTACTGCATCAAGCACGCCAAGGTGGAGGAGGGCCCCGAGTGTCCCGCCAAGGACCGCCTCGGCCCGTACGCCACCCGCGAGGAGGCCGCCCACGCGCTCCAACTCGCCGACGAGCGCAACCGCGAGTGGAAGAACGACCCCCGCTGGGGCGACCGGCCGGCGGACGATCAGGCCGAGTAGCCGTCAGCGACCGCGGGGGCCCAGGTACTTCGCGCTGGTGAGCGGGGCGAGCACCCGCCAGCCGAGCGCGGTGTACAGCGCGTGGCCGTCCGGGGTCCCGGCGAGGACGCCGGTCTGGGCGCCCTGCTCGGCCGCCGCGGTGGCGAGCGCGCGCATGACCAGACTGCCGAGGCCCCTGCGGCGGTGCCCGGGGTCGGTCTCGATCTGGTCGACGACGGCGGTCGGGCCGAGGGGGACGGTCTGGCCGCGGGCCGCCAGTGCGCCGGAGGCGTCGGTGACCATGGCGCGGACCACGCCGCCGCGGGTCCAGGTGCGCAGGCGGTAGCCGTCAGGCGCGGTCAGCCGGTGCGTGGGGGAGGGGGCCAGCGGGACGGTCATCAGGTAGCCGGGTTCGTCGTCGATCCACCAGTCGGGCCCGAGCCAGGGGGAGACGACCGCCGGGTCCGCGAAGACCTTGAGCCAGGTGCCCTCGGCGCGGACGGCGCCGGCGACCTTGCGGACGTCGGCCTCGCGCACGGCGTTACCGGTGGCGTCGAAGACGTGCCGGGTGACGTGGCCGCCGACGCCGACGTCGATGGTGTACCCCCACGGTTCGACGACGGGCGGCGCGGCCAGCCGCGACACGATCCACCCGTCGACCCAGCTGCGGACGACGTTCTCCGTCGTGGTCTCCAGCACGGCCACCCCTTCGCCCGGACGATCTGAACGAGGGAAGAGTAATAGGCCCATGGCCGCTCTGTCACTTACTTTTGGGTGGCGGGTGCCGCGGCCTCCGCCTTCGCGGCCTCCACCGCGGCCCGATCCGCCTCCGCCCGGTCCGCCGCGGCGCGCTCGTGCTCGGCGCGGACGGCGGCCGCGTGCGGGTCGGTGCGGTCGTCGTAGGCGAGCAGGGCGGGCAGTGCGGCGACCAGGGCGAGCACGCCGGCCACGCAGGCGACGCCGCCGACCCACACCGAGGCCCGGACGCCGACCAGTCCGGCCATCCCGCCGGCCCGGACCTGGCCGAGCTGCGGGCCGAGCGAGTAGCTGAGCAGCTCCACGCCGGCCATCCGGCCGCGGACCTCGTCCGGGATGGACTGGTTCCACATCGTGGAGCGGGCGATGCCGCTGATCTGGTCGGCGCCGCCGGCCAGTGCCAGACAGAGCAGGACGGCCCAGACGGAGGCGGTGAGGCCGGCCAGGGCCATCGCCGCGCCCCAGCCGAGGGCGGCGGCCACCAGCATCCGGCCCAGCCGGTGGACCCGGGAGGCCCAGCCGCTGGTCACCGAGACCGCCAGGGCGCCGACCGCCGAGGCGGAGTACATCAGGCCGAGCGCCCAGTCGGCGTCCAGCTCCGAGGCGAGGAAGGGGAAGACCGCCACCGGGAAGGCGAACAGCATCGCGACCAGGTCGACGGCGTACGTGCCCAGCAGGTCCTTGCGGCTCCAGGCGTACCGCACACCGGTCAGGACGGCTTGGACGGACGGCTTGTCGGCGCCGGTGGGCGGCGGCACGGCGCGGATCCGGGCGAGCAGCACCAGCGAGGCGGCGAAGGTGAGCACGTCCAGCGCGTACGCGGTCTGCACCCCGGCGAACGCCACGACGACCCCGGCCAGAGCCGGTCCGGCCACCGAACCGGCGTTGCGGTAGAGGGAGTTGAGTGCGAACGCGGCGGTCAGCTGGTCGTGCGGGACGATCCGCGGGGTGAGCGAGTCCAGCGCCGGGCGTTGCAGGCCGTCGGCGGCGGCGACCAGCGCGGCCACCAGGTAGACCGGCCAGAGCACCGGGGTCGGCAGCAGGGCGTTGAGCAGCAGGACGCCGCTGAGCAGGCCGAGCGCGGCCTCCGAGAACAGCACCAGCCTGCGGCGGTCCAGCGCGTCGGCGAGGGCGCCGCCCCAGAGGCCGAAGACGACGAGCGGCACCAGCTCGAAGGCGCCGACCAGACCGACCGCGACGGAGGAGCCGGTGAGCTCCTTGATCTGCATCGGCACGGCGACGTACGTCAGGAAGCTGCCGAGGCTGGTGACGCAGCCCGAGAGCCAGAGGAGCCGGAAGTCCCGCGAGGAGCGCCAGGGCGTCAGGTCGGGGCGCAGCGAGCGCAGCAGCGTCTGCAGCCGGCCGCTCGGGGGTGGTTCGGCGTCGTTCACGAAGCACCATCCTCGGCGGGCCGCTCACGCCCCGGCAACCGGTTTTCGGCGCGGCCCGGCAGCGCGGCCCGGCAGCGCGGCTCGGCGGCGCCGCCCGTGCCGCCCGGCCCACCGCCCTACCAGCGGCTGACCGTCGGCCCCGCGGTGAGCCGGCCGGCCAGCCCGGCCAGCCGGCCGAGCGCCGAGCGGCGGGCCGGCGGTTCCCCGGCGGCCACGCTGACCAGGTGCTGGGCGAGGTCGAACGGCTCCTCCTCGGCGGTCCCGACGACCAGCCGCTCGTGCGCCAGGCCCGCCAGGTCCGTCCGGCCGGCGGCGCCGTCCAGGGCGAGCACCGTCGCCCCGCCGCGCCGGGCGTCCTGCACCCGCTCCAGCAGGCCCTCGCCGGCCGCCGCCGGGGCCACCACCAGCACGGTGGCCCTGCGCCCGGCCTCGGCCAGCCGCCGCAGGCCGTGCGCCAGGTGTGCCGGGGCCTCGGCGGGCACCCGGTGCCGCAGCAGGGTCGGGGCCAGCCGGGGGACGTCCGACCAGGCCGCCTCGTCCGCCAGGTGGGCGGCCAGGTGCCAGGGCTCGTACGCCTCGGTGCCGACCAGCAGCAGCCCGTCCGCACCCCGCCGGCCGACGGCGTGCCGCAGCGAGCCGGCGAAGCCGCCGACCGCCTCTAGCCAGCCCGAACCGGCCAGCCGCTCCCGGAGTGCCGAAACTCTCACCACGTCCATGGGGCACAGAATGTCGCGGCGGGCCGGGCGTTTGGCAGGATCGGCCCATGACTTCCCTCGATTCAGCGACAAACCCGGCCCACGAGCTGCCGGACGTCTCGCAGCTGGTGGTCGGTGTCCTCGGCGGCACCGGCGACCAGGGGCGGGGGCTCGCCTTGCGGCTGGCCAAGGCCGGCCAGCAGGTGATCATCGGTTCGCGCGACGCCTCCCGCGCCGAGGCCTCGGCGGCCGCGATCGGCCTCGGCGTGCGCGGCGCCGACAACGCGGCCACCGCGCGGGAGAGCGACATCGTGATCGTGGCCGTCCCGTGGGACGGCCACGCGGCCACCCTCTCCGCCCTGCGCGAGGAGCTGGCCGGCAAGATCGTGGTGGACTGCGTCAACCCGCTCGGCTTCGACAAGCAGGGCGCGTACGCGCTGGTGCCGGAGGAGGGCAGCGCCGCCCAGCAGGCCGCCGCCCTGCTGCCGGACTCCCGGGTCACCGCGGCCTTCCACCACCTCTCGGCGGTGCTGCTCCAGGACGAGGCCGTCGAGCGGATCGACACCGACGTGATGGTGCTCGGCGACGAGCGCGCCGCCACCGACGTGGTGCAGGCGCTGGCCGGCCGGATCCCGGGGATGCGCGGCATCTTCGCCGGCCGGCTGCGCAACGCCCACCAGGTGGAGTCGCTGGTCGCCAACCTGATCTCGGTCAACCGCCGCTACAAGGCCCACGCGGGCCTGCGGATCACCGACGTCTGAGACGTCCGGGCCGTGCGCCCGGCGGCCGGTGCGGACGCGCCGGGCGCCGGGCGCCCCCCTGGACCGGCTCCCGGGGTGAGGTCGGCGACAATGGGTGCCGACCGTCAGCCCGCGCTAGGAGCTCCCGCCATGCCCCGCACGTCCCTCTTCGCCTCGATCGTCGTCGTCCTCGCGCTGGCCGCCGCCGTGGTCTCCGTGGTGCAGGGCTGGTGGGTGGGGCTGATCTGGATCCCGATGGCGGGCATCGCCAGCAACGTCCTCTGGATGGACCTGCGCCGCGAGAAGCTGGCGAAGGCCAGGGCCGAGCGGGCCCAGAGCGCCGCCTAGGCCCCGCGTCCTTGCGCTCCTAGTTCTTCCAGAAGGAGAACAGGTACCGGCCGAGCGTCGCGTAGTCGGCGTCCGCGCCGAACAGGCCCATCAGCCCGTACACCGCGTCGAAGAAGAACCGGTTCACCTCGGGCTGCCAGAGCAGCGCGAAGACCGCCAGCATCCCGTACGGGGCGAACGGCTCGACCGCGCGCCGGGTCTTGTACGACAGCCAGGGCTCGATGATCCCGTAGCCGTCCAGGCCGGGCACCGGCAGCAGGTTCAGCAGGGCCGCGCTCAGCTGGAGCAGCCCGAGGAACCCGAGCGCGCCGGAGAACGGCGAGACGCTCAGCTCGTAGCCGTTCCACTGCGCGTGCACGGACGGGTCGTCCAGCCACCCCGCGCCGATCGGGATCAGCAGCAGGGCCGCGCAGACCAGGTTCACCAGCGGGCCGGCCGCCGAGATCAGGCTGTGCTTGAGCCGGCCGCTGATCCGGTGGCGCTCGATCCAGACCGAGCCGCCGGGCAGGCCGATGCCGCCGAGGATCACGAACACGATCGGCAGCACGAAGCTGAGCAGGACGTTGGTGTACTTGAGCGGGTTGAGCGTCAGGTAGCCCTTGGCGCCGACGGTGAGGTCGCCGCCGTGCAGCGCGGTGCGGGCGTGCGCGTACTCGTGCAGGCAGAGCGAGACCATCCAGCCCGCGACCACGAACAGGAACACCCCGAACGAGGCGTTGCCGTACCCGGAGTACACCGCCCAGCCGGACGTGGCCAGTATCGCGAGCAGCACCCAGAACACCGGGCTGATCCGGCGGTCCTCGCTGCGCGAGCGCTGCGTTGCGGCGAAGGTCATGGTGTGGGTGCTCCGGGTGTCTGGGGTGCGGGGGTCGGGGCTGCGGGCAGGGACCGATCATGCCGGGCGGGTCCGTCGCCGGACAAGCCGTCCAGGGTGAACGTACGACGACCGGGCCCCGGTTCCGTGCCCGGGCCCCGGGCTTCCGTGTCCGGGACCGGCTTCCGTGCCCGGGCCGCGGACTCCGCGGACGGCGCGGACAATTGTGCGCGGCGGCGGCGGCCATCGACCAGAATGGGCCGGTGCACTACGGCATCCTCGGAACCACCACGGCCCACCACGACGACGGCTCCCCCGTCCCGCTCGGCGGGGCCCGCCTGCGGGCGCTGCTCGCCGCGCTGGTCCTGCGGCAGGGGCGGCCGGTCCCGGCCGACCTCCTGGTGGACGAGGTGTGGGACACCGAGCCGCCGCAGGACGCCGCCGCCGCCCTGCAGACCCTGGTCGGCCGGCTGCGCCGCACCATCGGCCGCGACCGGGTCGGCTCCGGCCCGGCCGGCTACTGGCTGACCGAGCCGCGCACCGACCTCGGCGAGTTCCAGCGCCTCGCCGGCGAGGGGCGCCGCGCGCTGGAGGACGCCGACCACGCGCTGGCCGCCGAGCGACTGCGCGCCGCCCTGGCCCTGTGGCGCGGCCCGGCCCTCGCCGACCTGCCCGACCGCAGCGGCCCCGCCATCCGGCTGGAGGCCCAGCGGGACGAGGCCCGCCGGCACCGGATCACCGCGGACCTCGGCCTCGGCCGGGCCGCCGAGCTGGTCGCCGAACTCGCCGAGCTCTGCGAACGGCAGCCGCTGGACGAGCCCCTGCAGTACCTGATGGTCCGGGCGCTGCACGAGAGCGGCCGCACCGCCGAGGCGCTGCGCCACTACGAGCGGAGCAGGCGCGCCCTTGCGGACGAGCTCGGCGTCGACCCGGGACGCCAACTCCAGGCCCTGCACGCCGAACTGCTGGCCCCCGCCGAGGCGGTCGAGCCGGTCGCGCGCGAGCGGGCCCAGCCGGCGTCCCCCCGGCCGCCGACCGCCCAGCCGCCACGGCCGCCGGCCTCCCAGTCGCCCCGCAGCGCGGGCAACCTGCGCGGCCGGCTGACCAGCTTCGTCGGCCGGGAGGGCGATCTCGCCTCCCTGCGCACCGCCCTGACCGGCAGTCGGCTGGTCACCCTGACCGGGCCCGGCGGCTCGGGCAAGACCAGGCTCTCGGTCGAGGCCGGCCGCGCCGAACAGGGCGCCGGGAGCTGGCCGGACGGCGTCTGGCTGGCCGAACTCGCCCCGCTGGAGAGCGCGGCCGCCGTCCCGGCCGCCGTGGTGTCCGCGCTCGGCCTGCGCGAGACCGTGCTGCACACCGGCGGCATGGTCGCCGACGTGATCGAGACCCGCACCGAGGACCCGCTGCGCCGGCTGGTCGAGCACTGCGGCCACCGCCGGATGCTGATCGTCCTGGACAACTGCGAGCACCTGATCCAGGCCGCCGCCGACCTCGCCGACCAGCTGCTCGCCGAGTGCCCCGGCCTCACCGTCCTCGCCACCAGCCGCGAACCGCTCGGCGTGCCCGGCGAGACCGTCCTGCCGGTCGAGCCGCTGCCGGACCCGGTGGCGCTGCGCCTGCTCGCCGAGCGCGCCGCCTCCGCCAGTCCCGGCTTCGACCCGCAGGGCGACCCGGAGGCGTGCGCCGAGATCTGCCGCCGCCTCGACGGCCTGCCGCTCGCCATCGAACTGGCCGCCGCCAGGCTGCGGGTGATGACGGCCCGCCAGATCGCCGACCGCCTGGACAGCCGATTCGCGCTGCTCACCGGCGGAAGCCGCACCCTTCTGCCGCGCCAGCAGACCCTGCGGGCGGTCGTCGACTGGAGCTGGGACCTCCTCGGCAAGCGCGAACGGGCGGTGCTGCGGCGGCTGTCGGTGTTCGCCGGCGGCTGGACGCTGGAGGACGCCGAGTCGATCTGCGCCGACGACACCGAGGTGCCCCGCGAGGAGGTCGCCGACCAACTGCTGTCGCTGGTCGACAAGTCGCTGCTGGTGGCCGACCTCGGCACGGACGGCCCGCCGCGTTACCGGATGCTGGAGACCATCCACGAGTACGCCGAGGAGCGGCTGGCCGCGGCGGCCGAGCGGGCCGAGACCGAGCGCCGGCACGTCGAGCACTTCCGGGAGCTGGTCAGCACCGCCGACCTGCACGTCCACGGCCCGGAGCAGCTGAACTGGCTGGCGGTGCTGGAGCGGGAGCAGGACAACATCCGGGCCGCGTTGCGCCGGGCGGTGGACGGCCGGGAGGAGCAGGAGGGGCTGGCCCTCGCGCTCGGCATGAGCTGGTACTGGTCGCTGCGCGGCTTCAGCCTGGAGGCGCGCGGCTGGTACGAGGCGGTGGCCGCGCTCGGACCGGACCCGTTCGACCCGGACGGCCCGCCGCCGGAGCCGCTGGAGCGGCACGTGCTGGAGTACGGCCTGCCGATGCCGCCCGGGGTGGTGGCGGAGGCCCGCCGGCAGATGGCGCTGTACCGGCTGGTCGGGCTCTTCGAGGGCAACCTCGACGTGCTGGCCGACGAGGAGGCGACGCGCCTCTCCCGGCAGCTGCTGGAGGCCTACACCCCGGACCTTCCGCAGAGCTACCGGTTCCCGGGGCTGATGAGGGCGTTCGGGGCGTTCCTGGCGGGCCGGCTGGAGATCATGCGGGACCTGCTGGACGACGCGGTGGAGGGCTGCCGCCGCCACGGGGACGCCACCGACCTCGCGTTCATCCTGCAGATCCGGGCCAAGATGATGAACGACTGGCCCGGCGGCCTGGAGCAGTCGGTCCGCGACGGCGAGGAGTCGCTGGAGCTGTTCCGCCGTTCGGGCGACCGCTGGGGGATGTCCCAGGCGTACGCGGCTCACGGCGAGTCGATGGCCAATCAGGGCCGGGCCGAGGAGGCCGTCAACGCGTACCAGCGGGCGATCGAGCTGGCGGAGGAGCTCGGCGCCCCGCAGGAGGTGCCGATGCTGCGCGTCAACCTCGGCAACTCGCTGCTCGCCCGCGACCCCGTCGAGGGGGAGCGGCAGATCCGCGAGGCGCTGGCCGAGGCGGACCCGGACGAGAGCCAGGCCGCCAACGGCGCGGTGCTCTTCGGGCATCTGGTCCTCTGCGGGATCCACGCCCAGCGGGGCGAGTACGACGCCGCCCTGGCCGAGCTGGACCAGCTGAACTGGAACCGGGCGGGCTTCTTCGCCCCCGGCCTGGTCGGCGGGATGCTGACGGTCACCCGGGGCTGGGTCATGGCGCAGGCCGGGGACCCGGAGCGGGGGCGGGAGGTGGTCAACGAGGGCCGGCGGCTGCTGCACACGGTGCCGGACGCCGCGAGCGGGTTCGCCGATCAGATGTCGATCATGATGGTGCCGGCGGCGGCCGGGGTGCTGCGGGCGTTCGCCGAGCGTGACGGCGACCTCGACGCGGCCCGCCGGGCGGCGGTCCTGCTCGGCGCGCACGCGGGGCTGAACGGACCCAAGGGCGGCGGCTACCTGGAGCGCGTCGAGCGCGAGACCGCCGAGGCGCGCCTGCGCGGCCTGCTCGGTGACGAGGCGTACGAGGAGGCCGCCGCGGAGGGCGGGGCCAGGGCGGCCGGCCGGGTCGTGGACCTGCTCGACCTGATGAACGAATGACCGGCCGGCCCGCCTCGTCCCCTGAGGCGGGCCGGCCGGTGGCCGGGTGACCCGTGGTGCTGCCGGGCCGGGGCCGGGCTCAGGTCCGCTTGCGGAACCGGGCCACGGCGAGCGGGGCGAAGACCGCGGTGATGCCAACCGACCAGCCCAGCACGATCAGCACCGGGTGGGCCAGCGCACCCTCGCCGTTGAGCAGGGCCCGGCAGGCGTCGGCCAGCGCCGAGAGCGGGTTGACCTTGGTGAAGGACTGCAGCCAGCCCGGCATGGTGTCGGTCGGCGCGAAGATCGAGCTGCCGAACTGCATCGGCATCAGGACGAGCATCGAAACCCCCTGGACGGCCTGGGCGCTGCTCAGCGCCATGCCGAGCAGCATCGAGATCCAGACGATCGACATGCCGAACACCAGGGAGAGGCCGACGGCCGCCAGCACCTCCAGCGGTCCCGTCTTCACCTCGAAGCCGAGGATCAGCGCGAAGCCGATCAGGATGGTGAAGGAGACCAGTGCCCGGCAGGTCTCCGCGACGATCTTGGAGAGCAGGACGGAGGCCCGGCCGATCGGCAGGGTCCGGAACCGGTCCATCACCCCGGTCTGGAAGTCGCTGTTCAGGCCGGTGCCGACGGCCATCGCCAGGGTGAGGCCGGTCTGGCCGAGCAGGCCGGGGATCATGTACTGCTTGTAGGCGTCCTGGCCGCCGGAGATGGCGCCGCCGAAGACGTAGACGAAGAGCACGGTGAAGATGACCGGCATCAGCACCGCGTCGAACATCGACTCCGGGTCCGCCTTGATCCGCATCAGGTTGCGGCGGGTCAGCGCGCCGATGTGGCGCAGCGTGCCGGACAGGCCGATCCGGGTGTCCTCCACCCGGGCGGGCGCGACGGTTGCGGTGGTCATGCCACGGGCTCCTTGGCGAGGCTGGGGGCGCTGTGCGCGGGGGCGGCGGACTTGCCGGTGATGGCGAGGAAGACCTCGTCCAGGCTGGGCACCTTGGTGTCGATGCCGGCGATGGCGAAGCCGCGGGTGCCGAGCACCCCGACCACGGCCGTCAGCTGGTCGTCGCCGGTGATCGGTACCGACAGCAGCCCGGTGTCGGCGGAGAAGGTGGCCTCGGCGATCCCGGTGTCGTGCAGGCAGCGTGCCATCTCGGGCAGTTCGGCGCCGTGGGCCGGGCGGACCTGGAGGGTCTGGCCGCCGACCTGGGCCTTGAGTTCGGCCACCTTCCCGGCGGCGATCACCCGGCCCCGGTCGATGACGGTCAGCTCGTCGGCGAGCTGCTCCGCCTCCTCCATGTACTGGGTGGTGAGCAGCACCGTGGAGCCCTCGGCGACCATCCGCTGCACCTCGTCCCAGACCTCGTTGCGGGTGCGCGGGTCCAGGCCGGTGGTGGGCTCGTCCAGGTAGAGGACCCGGGGGCGGCCGATCATGGAGGCGGCGAGGTCGAGCCGGCGGCGCATGCCGCCGGAGTAGGTCTTCGCGACGCGCTTGGAGGCCTCGGTGAGCGAGAACCGCTCCAGCAGTTCGGCGGCGCGGGCCTTGGCGTCCTTGCGGGAGAGGTCGAGCAGCCGGCCGATCAGGTAGAGGTTCTCGTAGCCGGAGAGCATCTCGTCGACGGAGGCGTACTGGCCGGTGAGGCCGATGGTGCGGCGCAGCTGCTTGGGCTGGCGCAGCACGTCGTAGCCGCCGACGAAGGCGGTGCCGGCGTCCGGCTTGATCAGCGTGGAGAGGACGCGGACGAGCGTCGTCTTGCCCGCGCCGTTGGGGCCGAGCACACCGAGCACGGTGCCCTCGCGGACCGTGAGGTCGACCCCGTCGAGCGCCTTGGTGGCGCCGTAGTGCTTGACGATGCCGCGGACCTCCACGGCGTTGCCCGCGGCGGGCCCCCGGTCGTTCGGGGTGGTGGCGATTCGTGTCATGCCCCCAGGCTGTCCGGCCCGGCTGTCAGCGGGCTGTCACCGTCCGGCCGCCGCCGGGGGGCCGCTGTCATCCCGCTGTCGTGCTGCTGACAGCGGGCTGACGGCGGCCGTTCCGGGCGGCGGGGGCCGGTGCGGCCGGGGGCGGGGCCGGGTGTTGGGTGGCCCCGGGCAGGGCAGGGCAGGGCAGGGCAGGGCAGGGCAGGCCGAAGGCCCCGCTCCCGGCCGGGGAGCGGGGCCCTGGCCCTGCGTCAGTGGAAGGTGTGCTCGGGCGCCGGGAAGGCGCCGGACTGCACGTCGTCGGCGAACGCGCGGGCGGCCTCGCCGAGTACGGCCCGCAGGTTGGCGTACTGCTTGACGAACTTCGGCACCCGGCCGGCGGTCATGCCCGCGAAGTCCGTCCAGACCAGGACCTGGGCGTCGCAGTCGACGCCCGCGCCGATGCCGACGGTGGGGACGGCCAGCTGTTCGGTCACCTGGGCGGCCAGCTCGGCGGGCACGGCCTCCAGGACGACGGCGAAGGCGCCCGCCTGCTGGACGGCCTTGGCGTCGCGCAGCAGCTGGTGCGCCGCCTCGTCACCGCGGCCCTGGACGGGGTAGCCGCCGAGGGCGTGCACGGACTGCGGGGTGAGGCCGATGTGCGCCATCACCGGGATGCCTGCCTCGACCAGCAGCTCGATCGAGCGGGCGCTGCGCTCGCCGCCCTCCAGCTTGACCGCGCCGACCCCGGCCTCCTTCATCAGCCGGGCGGCGTTGTGCATGGCCTGCGCGGGGGACTCCTGGTAGGAGCCGAACGGCAGGTCGGCCACGATCATGGCCCGCTTGGTGCCGCGGACGACGGCGGCGGAGAGCATCACCATCTGATCCATGGTCACCGGCACGGTGGTCTCGTAGCCGAGGTGGCAGTTGCCCGCCGAGTCGCCCACCAGCAGGACGGGAGTGCCGGCCTCGTCGAAGACGCCCGCGGTGAGGGCGTCGTAGGCGGTGAGCATCGACCACTTCTCGCCGCGCTGCTTGGCGGCGGCGAGGTCGCGAACGGTGACGCGGCGGTTGGTGACCCCGCCGTAGAGCGTGGCGGTCGACGCCTGGTTCTGGGCAGGCGAAGGCGAAGAAGCGTTCATCGAACAGGCTCCTGAAGGGTTGTCGTCTCGTGGCGCCGTGTGGCGTCCCCGGATCACCTCCATGCTTGCACGCCCCGGCACGCGCGCAAAGGGGCTTGCCGCGGGTGGGGTGCGATCTGCGGCACACCGGGCCGGGCGGGTGGTGTCCGGCAGGCCCTTTGCCCGAACTTTACGAAACGGGCTCGTCTCGTATCGAAAATCGCGCTACGCTGACCGAGGGGGTTACGAGACGCTTGCGACTCGGAATTGCCCGCCAGTGACACGCCACCACGGACGGGAACCGTAATGACCACCGCAGCCGCGCCACCTCGCGTGCCGGAAGCCATCCATCGCCGGCGCTGGGCGATCCTGGGCACGCTCGTGCTCGCCCTGCTCGTCGTCGTCCTCGACAACTCGATCCTCAACGTCGCGATGAAGACCATCGCGGCCCCCGCGCCGACCGGGCTCGGCGCCAGCCAGAGCGATCTGGAATGGTCGATCAACTCGTACACCCTGGTCTTCGCCGGGCTGCTCTTCACGGCCGGCCTGTTCGGCGACCGCTTCGGCCGCAAGCGCTCCCTGCTGGCCGGCATGGTGGTCTTCGGCATAGCCTCGCTGCTCTCCGCGATGGCCGCCTCGCCGGGTGAACTCATCGGCTACCGCGCCCTGATGGGCGTCGGCGGCGCGCTGGCGATGCCCGCGACGCTGGCCATCATCATGAACGTCTTCGAGCGCTCCGAGCAGCCCAAGGCGATCGGCATCTGGGCCGGCGCGGTCGGCCTGGCCATCGCCATCGGCCCGATCACCGGCGGCCTGCTGATCGAGCACTTCTGGTGGGGCTCGGTCTTCCTGGTCAACGTGCCGATCGTGATCGTCGCGGTGATCGCGATGGTGGTGCTGGTGCCCGAGTCGAAGGACCCGAACCCGGGCAAGCTCGACCCGGTCGGCGTGCTGCTCTCGATCATCGGCCTGGTCGCGCTGATCTACGGCATCATCAAGGGCGGCGAGCTGGCCGACTTCACCGACGCCGGGGCCTGGGTGCCGATGCTGGTCGGCGTGGTGGCACTGGTCGCGTTCGTCTGGTTCGAGCGCCGCGCCGCGCACCCCGCGCTGGACGTCAGCTGGTTCCGCAACAAGGTGTTCAGCGCCTCCGTGGTCGTCGTCGGCGTGGTCTTCTTCGCGCTGATGGGCGTCTCCTTCTTCGGCGTCTTCTACACCCAGAGCGTGCGCGGCTACAGCGCCCTCCAGGCCGGTGTGCTGATGCTGCCGCTGGCCGTCGCCCAGCTGATGTTCGCGCCCCGGGCCCGGCTGGTGGTCGACCGCTTCGGCGTCGCCGCCACCTGTGCCGGCGGCATGGTCCTGATCGCGGTCGGCTTCCTCGGCTACCTGCTGCTGGACGCGACGACCCCGATCTGGATCCTGGTGGTGCTGGGCTTCCTGATGGGTGCCGGCATGGCGCACGTCATGCCGCCGGTGACCGTCGCCATCATGGGCTCGCTGCCGCGGGAGAAGGCCGGCGCGGGCTCGGCCGTCAACAACACCTTCCGGCAGGTCGGCGGCTCGCTCGGGGTCGCCGTGCTCGGCGCGGTGCTCTCCACCGTCTACCGCGACGGCATGGCCGACAAGCTGGACCAGCTGCCGACCGAGGCGCTGCGCGAGAAGGCGGGGGAGTCCCTGGAGGCCACCCTGGCCGTCGCCGACCGGCTCGGCCCGCAGGGCGCCGGGCTGGTCGGGCCGGCGCACGACTCCTTCATCAACGCCATGCACGTGGTGGCCGGGCTCTCCGCCGGCATCACCGCGGTCGGCGCGCTGCTCGCCTGGTTCCTGCTCCCCGGCAGGCTCCCGGCGGGCGGCCCCGGCGCCACGCCGGGCGCCACGCCCGCCCCCGAGGCGGCGGCCGGTGCCGCAGGCCCGGCGCGCGAGTCCGAGGTCGCCGGCACCTGACCCGGCCGCAGGCTTCTGACCTGCGGCTGAGCTGAGCGACAATGGGGCCCTGCCCGTCCGGCCGCGGCCGGACGGGCAGGGCCGTCGTCCGTACCGGGGTACTCACCGGCCCCGGAGGGCGGACGACAATTGGAGTGGGAACGGCGCCTCGCGCCCGTGAGCATCCAGGGAGAAGAGCGGGGATGAAGACGGACACCACGGCCGTGCCGGACTGCACCGGTCCGCGTCGGGGCCGCCCGCGCAGCGAGGCGGCCGAGCAGGCCATCTTCGCCGCCGTCGAGGAACTCATGGCGGGCGGCACCAGCCTGCCCGAGCTGACCATCGAGGGAATCGCCACCGCGGCCGGCGTCGGCAAGGCCACCATCTACCGGCGCTGGTCCAACAAGGAGGCCCTGCTGATCGACATGGTCAGCCGGTTGGAGGCCCCCGTCCCCGAGGCCACCGGCGCCTCGGCCCGGGACGATCTGGTCGCGATGCTCGAGTACATGCGCATCCGCGGCCTCGCCAAGCGCTCCCGCTGGGTGCTCAAGGCCGCGCTCGGCCAGATGCACAGCTGGCCCGAGCTGCACGCCGCCTACCGCGAGCGCGTGATCATGCCGCGTCGGCGGATGGCGCGCGAGGTGATCCGGCGCGGCGTCGTCGAGGGCGAGCTCCGCGCCGACCTCGACGAGGAGCTGCTCGCCGACCTGCTGCTCGGTCCGATCCTCGCCCGCAGCGTGCTCTGGGAGGACTCCGACCTGGAGGACCCGGACCTGGCCACGCGGATGGTCGACGCGCTGCTCCAGGGTCTGGCGGGGCCGGCCGCCCGGGGCTGAGCCACCCCGTTCCGGACTCCTTCGTTCCGGAACGAGCGCTTCCGGCCCCCGCGGCGCCGTTCCGGCGTGGCCTGGCTCACCAAACCGGGCCACGCCGGAACCCGCTCCACCGGCCCCGCGTCTGTCCCGGCATAGGCTGAGCCGGGAATCCGATCAAACCGGCACCAGTCCGGCACGTGCCCGCCCACCGGCGGCGTCGGGCGCCGGACCGGCAGGCGGGACGAAGGACGGGAGCCACGGCATGGCGCAGGCGGACAGGGCGGACCGGACGGCGGCACCGGTGGCGGGGGGCAGCGGCCCGGCCACCGGCGGGGCCGACGCCCGCCCTGACGGCCCCGGCGGCCCGGCGGACCCGTCCGGCCCGGTCGACCCGGCGAGGCCGGCCGACCTGGCCGACCCGGTCGACCCGAGGGGCCAAGTGGGCCCGGTGGATCCGGTGGGCCAGGTGGACCCGGCAGGACCGGAACGCCCCGGCGGCCAGGAGGCCCCGGCAGGCCTCGCCGGCCCGGCAGGCGCTGCGGGCCAGGAAATCCCCGCCGTCCCGGAGATCCCCGCCGGCCCCGGGATCTCTGCCGGCCCCGGGATCCCCGCAGGCCAGGCAATCCCCGCCGGCTCGGAAGGCCCGGACGCCCCCGGGTCGTCCGGCGCGGGCTTCCTGGGCCTGCGCCGCTGGGGCCGGGACGGCCGGGGCAGCACCACCTGGCGTCGCGGCCTGGTCGTCGCCGCCCTCGCCCTGCTCACCGCGGCCCTGCTGGCCTTCCACTCCGAGGTGCCCAACAACGTCGGCAACCTCGGCAGCCTGCTGGAGACCTTCCTGCCCTGGCTCGGCCTGGCCGTCCCGGTGCTGCTGGTCCCCGCCCTGCTGCGCCGCTCCGCGACCGCGCTGGTCGCGCTGCTGCTGCCGGTGCTGATCTGGTTCAACATGTTCGGCGGCCTGCTCGGCGACAAGAGCGGCGGCACCGGCGACTGGACGGTCGTCAGCCACAACGTGGCCGCCGCCAACACCGACCCGCAGAGCACGGTGAAGCTGCTGAAGGAGTCCGGGGCGCAGATCGTCGCCCTGCAGGAGCTGGCCGGCAAGCCGCTGCGCGGCTACGAGTCCGGCCTGGCCGACGCCTACCCGTACCACGTCGTGGAGGGGACCGTCGGCCTCTGGTCGAAGTACCCGGTCAGCGGGGTCTCGGTGGTGGACATCAAGATGGGCTGGACGCGGGCCTTCCGCGCCCAGGTCGCCACCCCGCAGGGGCCGGTCGCGGTGTACGTCGCGCACCTGCCGTCGGTCCGGCTGAAGGCCGAGGGCGGCTTCACCGTCAAGCAGCGGGACGCCAGCGCGCAGGCCCTGGGCGACGCCATCGAGGCCGAGCCGCTGAAGAAGGTGCTGCTGCTCGGCGACCTCAACGGCACCATGAACGACCGCAGCCTCGCGCCGGTCACCTCGCAGATGCGCTCGGCCCAGGGCGCGGCCGGCGACGGCTTCGGCTTCAGCTGGCCGGCGTCCTTCCCGATGGCCCGGATCGACCAGATCATGAGCAAGGGCGGCCTCCGGCCCACCGACTCCCGCACGCTGGGCCGGGACGGCAGCGACCACCTCGCGGTGGCCGCCACCTACCGCTACCAGTAGCGGCCGGCCCCGGCCGGGGTCAGCCCCGGCGCCACCGGTTGGTGATCGGGAGGCGGCGGTCCCGGCCGAAGCCCTTGACCGAGATCTTCGGGCCCGGCGGGTACTGCCGCCGCTTGTACTCGGCCGTGTCGACCAGGCGCACGACCCGGTCCACCACCGCCGGGTCGAAGCCGGCCGCCACGATCGCGTCCCGGCCCTGGTCGCCCTCGACGTAGAGGTCGAGCACGGTGTCCAGCAGGTCGTAGTCGGGCAGCGAGTCGGTGTCCTTCTGGTCCGGCCGGAGCTCGGCGGACGGCGGCTTGCTGATGGTGTTCTCGGGGATCGGCGGCACCTCGCCGCGCCGCTCGGCCTCCTCGTTGCGCCAGCGGGCGAGGCGGAAGATGAGCGACTTGTAGACGTCCTTGATCGGCCCGAACGCGCCGACCGAGTCGCCGTACAGGGTGGAGTAGCCGACCGCCAGCTCGCTCTTGTTGCCGGGCGCGAGCACGATGTGCCCCTCCTGGTTGGAGATCGCCATCAGCAGCGTGCCGCGCAGCCGGGACTGCAGGTTCTCCTCGGCCAGGCCGGTCAGCTCGGTGGCCGCCAGGTAGGCGTCGAACATCGGGGCGATCGACACCGTCCGGAAGTGCAGCCCGGTGCGGCGGGCCAGCTCGGCGGCGTCGTCGCGGGAGTGCTGCGAGGAGTAGCGGCTCGGCATCGAGACGCAGTACACGTTCTCGGCGCCGATCGCGTCCACGGCGATGGACGCCACCAGGGCCGAGTCGATGCCGCCGGAGAGGCCGATCAGGACCGAGCGGAAGCCGTTCTTGCGCACGTACGCCTGGGTGCCGGAGACCAGCGCGGCCCAGATCTCGGCCTCGTCCGAGACACGGGGGGCCACCTCGGCGCGCACCGGCTCGGCGGGCGCCGGAAGCGGCTCGCCCCCCAGCTCGGTGCGGACCAGGCGCAGGCCGTCGCTGAGCAGCAGCCCGTCGGTGTGGTCGCTGCTCGCGGCCGGCAGCTCCAGGTCGAGGACGAGCAGGTGCTCCTCGAACTGCGGGGAGCGGCCCAGCACCTCGCCGTCCGCGCCGACCACGATCGAGTCGCCGTCGAAGACCAGCTCGTCCTGGGCGCCGACCATGTTGACGTACGCCAGCGGGCAGCCCGCCTCCGCGGCACGGCGCTGCACCAGCTCCAGCCGGTCGTCGTCCTTGTTCCGCTCGTACGGCGAGCCGTTGATCACCAGCAGCAGGCCGGCCTCGGCCTCGCGGGCGGCGGTGACCCGGCCGCCGTCCTGCCAGATGTCCTCGCAGATCGCCAGGGCGACGTCCACCCCGTTCAGCCGCAGCACCGGCAGCTGGTCGCCGGGGACGAACCAGCGGTACTCGTCGAACACGCCGTAGTTGGGCAGGTGGTGCTTGGCGAACCGGGTGACGACCTCGCCCTGGTACAGCACGGCCGCGCAGTTCTGCGGGGAGCCGGCCGGGCGGCCGAACCGCGGCGAGGCCTGCTCGGAGCGGCCGAGGTAGCCGACCACCACCGGAAGCCCGCCCAACCCCTCGGCCGCCAGCCGGCCGGCCAGCTCGACCAGCGCGGACCGGGAGGCCTCGACGAAGGAACGGCGCAGGGCGAGGTCCTCGACCGGGTACCCGGTCAGGGCCATCTCGGGGAACGCGACCAGCTGGGCGCCGGCCTCGGCGGCCCGCTTGGTCCAGTGCACCACCTCATCGCTGTTGCGTGCGATGTCACCGACCCAGGGGTCGGTCTGGCTGAGGGCGAGACGGAGATTGGGCATGCTTCGGAGTGTAATCGTCTATCTGACGCAATGTCTCGGCCGGGGGTCGCCACTGCCCTCATGGCCGGTGATCCGCCATGATGGGGGCAGTCGCTCTCGAGTGGTTTCCGGGCGTAACACGAACGTAAAGAGCAGAGGTGAGACTGTCCCCATGGGCAAGCAGCAGGAGTTCGTGCTTCGGACGCTCGAAGAGCGTGACATCCGTTTCGTCCGGCTGTGGTTCACCGACGTGCTCGGGTTCCTGAAGTCGGTCGCGGTGGCGCCGGCGGAGCTGGAGCAGGCCTTCGAGGAGGGCATCGGCTTCGACGGCTCGGCGATCGAGGGCTTCGCCCGGGTCTACGAGTCCGACATGATCGCCAAGCCGGACCCGACCACCTTCCAGATCCTCCCCTGGCGCTCGGAGACGCCCGGCACGGCCCGGATGTTCTGCGACATCCTGATGCCGGACGGCTCGCCCTCCTTCGCCGACCCGCGGTTCGTGCTGAAGCGGACCCTGGAGAAGGCGTCCGACCTGGGCTTCACCTTCTACACCCACCCCGAGATCGAGTTCTTCCTGCTGAAGAACCTGCCCGGCGACGGCACCCCGCCGATCCCCGCCGACCAGTCCGGCTACTTCGACCACACCCCGCGCGGGGTCGGCCACGACTTCCGCCGCCAGGCGATCACCATGCTGGAGTCGATGGGCATCTCGGTGGAGTTCTCCCACCACGAGGGCGCCCCCGGCCAGCAGGAGATCGACCTGCGCTACGCCGACGCGCTCTCCACCGCCGACAACATCATGACCTTCCGCCTGGTCATGAAGGAGGTCGCGCTGGAGCAGGGCGTGCACGCCAGCTTCATGCCGAAGCCGTTCTCCGACCACCCCGGTTCCGGCATGCACACCCACCTCTCGCTGTTCGAGGGCGACCGCAACGCCTTCCACGAGTCCGGCGCCGAGTACCAGCTCTCCAAGGTCGGCCGCTCCTTCATCGCCGGCCTGCTGAAGTACGCGGCCGAGACCGCCGCCGTCACCAACCAGTGGGTGAACTCCTACAAGCGGATCTGGGGCGGCTCCCAGCGCACCGCCGGCGCCGGCGGCGAGGCCCCCTCCTACATCTGCTGGGGCCACAACAACCGCTCCGCCCTGATCCGCGTGCCGATGTACAAGCCCGGCAAGCAGGGCTCCACCCGGATCGAGGTCCGCTCCCTCGACACCGGCTGCAACCCCTACCTCGCCTACGCCGTCACCCTCGCTGCCGGCCTCAAGGGCATCGAGGAGGGCCTCGAACTCCCCCCGGGCGCCGACGACGACGTCTGGGCGCTCACCGACTCCGAGCGCCGCGCCCTCGGCATCCAGCCGATGCCGCAGAACCTCGGCGAGGCCATCGACCTGATGCAGCGCAGCGAGCTGGTCGCCGAGACCCTCGGTGAGCACGTGTTCGACTTCTTCCTCCGCAACAAGCGCCAGGAGTGGGAGGAGTACCGCTCCGAGGTCACCCCCTTCGAGCTGCGGAAGAACCTCCAGGTGCTCTGACGTTTCGTCAACTGCCGTGCGGGCCTGCTCCGGTCGGAGCAGGCCCGCGCTGTTCGTGCCGGGGGTTTCGGCTCCCCGGGGTGCCGTCGGCGGGTGCGGGTCGCGGGGTGGGGTGCACGGCTCGGCCGGCGTCCTCCGCGCACGCTAATTCCTTGGGCCAATGTGATTACTCTGCAGCGGTGCGAACCGTGGCGGGTGATGGAGGGGCGTATTCAGAAGATCCGTTTTGCGGATCATCCTGGAGTGTCATGCGTACTCGAATCAGCACCCTGGTCCTGTCCGGACTGGCCTCGGCCGCCCTCGTGTGGGGCGCCGGCTCCACGGCCTACGCGTCGCCCCTCGTCGACCACGGCGCAGTCACCGAAACGGCCGAGGCGCAGGGGGGATGGGTCGACAGCCTCCTGCGCCAAGCGGCGGAGGGCAGCGGCTCTGCCGACGGCGTCTGGACCTTCACCGGCCGCAGCAGTCTCTACTCCGCGCCGGTTGTGCGTCCGGCCCACCGGAGCGAGGCCGACGCCACCGGGGTCGACGCCACGGAGTCCGACGCCATGGAGTCCGAGGCCACCGAGGTCGAGGCCACGGAGGCCGACGGCTGGGCGCCCGACTTCGCGGAGCGGGTCGCCGCCGCAGTCCCCGGGAAGGGCGCATCGGTGGAGCCGGGCGCGGCCGGCCCCGAACGCGGTCAGCCGGCGGTCCAGTCGGCGGCGCCCAAGCCGCAGGAGGGGCACGCTCAGCCGGCGGTCCAGCCGGCGGCGCCCAAGCCCCAGGAGGGGCACGCTCAGCCGGCGGTCCAGCCGACGGCGCCCAAGCCGCAGGAGGGGCACGCTCAGCTGGCGGTCCAGCCGACGGCGCCCAAGCCCCAAGGGGGGCACCCGGCCGGTGGCGGTGAGCACTGCGAGGAGGAGGGGCACGGTCACCCCGGCGATCACGGTTCCCCCGGCTGCGACTGCTCGCCCGGCGGTCACGGTGGCCACGAGGGCCATGAGGGTCACGGTGGTCACGGCGGCCACGAGGACCATGGCGGTCACGAGGGCCACGAGGGCCATGGCGGTCACGAGGGGCACGGCGGCCAGGGTCAGGGCCAGAGCAACGAGCAGCACCAGGGTCAGGGCCAGGCGCAGGGTCAGGACCAGAGCCAGGGCCAGGGCCAGGACCAGCACGTCAACGTCACCGTCGTGGTGAAGAACGACGTCGTCAACCACCTCGACAACAGCGCGAACAACAGTGCCACCAGCAAGGCGAACAACTGGGCTAAGAACAGCCAGAACCAGAGCAACCACCAGGCCGCGCAGAACGTGAACAAGGTCAAGTTCGTGGCGAAGGAGGGGGCGCCGTCCAAGCCGGGCCACTCCGGCGGTCACACCTACGAGGGCAAGCCCCCGCAGCACGGTGGGGGCGAGCAGCACCACTCCGGGTCCCACGGCCACGGTGAGCTGGCCGAGACGGGCAGCGAGGGGATGCCGGTCCTGGCCGGCCTCTCGGCCGCCCTCCTCGCCGCGGGCGCGGCGGCGATGCGGCTCGGCCGACGCCGGTCCTGACCGGAGGCGTCCCCCGGAGAGCGGGGTGGCGTCGTACGGGCCGCCCCGCCCGGCTGTCCGGCGGGTGCCGTCCCGGCCGTCCGACGGCCGGGACGGCTGAAGCGGACCGGGCGCGGCACCGGGCTCCGGGGGCGGTGCGAGCACCGGACGGGTGAAGGGTGGCGGCCGGCCTGCGATCGGCTGGCTGCCACCCTCCACCTCGTCGAGGGATCCCGCTCCCGTAGCTCGGGCGGCGGCGTACGATCCGGGTCCACCGGCTGCTCCCGGACCGGGCTGCCCCGGGACGGCCGTCCGGTACAGCGAGATGTAGACCGGGGTGCAGGTCGTCAGGGTGATGTAGCGGCCCGGCCCGGTGTACGGGGAGCCGGTGGGCACCGGGGCGATGACACCGGTGTCGTACCTGGAGGTCTGGGCAGTCACCTGGTAGCCGCTGCCCATGGCGGGCACGTGCAGGAAGCCGATTCCGCCGTCCGCCGTCCGCCGTACGGGGGCGGGGCGAGGGTGCCCGCGGTGTCGGCCGCCTGGCCCGCCTGGCCCGCCCGGGCCGCCCGGGCCGTCCGGGCCGCCGACGACCAGCGCCGACGCAGGTCGTCGGCGGCCGCGTCCGCGTGCCGGGAGGCCGTGAGGTCCGTCCACCACAGCGAGTGGACGACCAGCAGGGCGAGCGGCACGCCGGTGGTGAACAGTAGGTCGCCGATCACGCCGGCCGCGACCCGGAGGGGGCGTCGGCGAGGGGCGGGCGCCTCGGCCGGTCGCTCGGTCGCCATGGCTCGTCCTTCGATCGGGAGCGGGGGAGGAAGGGCGCCGGCCCGGAGAGCGGTGCCCGGCCCCGTCGCGGCGCGCCGGTGCCGTGCCGGCCGCCGGGCGGGCGGGCGTGAAGACCCCACCGGGGGCAGGGGCCGTAGCGGGGCGGCGCCGGGGGCCGTCCAGGTCGAGGGCGTCCGGGCCTGCATGGGCGTACTTCACCGCGTCCTCGAACGGCCGGGCAGGCCGATACGCCAGGTCACCGGCCGGGGCCCCTTCGGCCAGCCGCCTTTCGGCCGGTCCGGGCAGGGCCGGTCCGTGGTCAAGCCCGGCGCGGCACCGTGGAGGCGCGTAACCTGCTGAGCGGACGGATGGAGGGGCCATGGCGGTGGAGGAACAGCGGGCCGGGAGCCGGGTGAGCCGGCCGGAGATCCGGCTGGTCCGGCGCGGGTTCACCGATCCGGCGCAGGCCGTCCGCCTGCTGGCCGGGCCGGGCCTGGAGGGGCTGGCCGACGACCCGGTGCTGCTGGACGCCCTGGGGGCCACCGCCGACCCCGACCTCGCCCTGCTCGGCCTCGGCCGCCTGCTGGAGGCCGCCGACGAGCCAGACCGGCACACCCTGCGCGACACCCTGACCACTTCCAAGCCGCTGCGCGACCGGCTGCTCGGCGTGCTCGGCGCGTCCACCGCGCTCGCCGACCACCTGGCCCGGCACCCGCACGACTGGCACGCCCTGGTCACCTTCGAGCTGCGCGACATGCACCCCGGCCCGGACGACTTCCTGCGCGCGCTCCACCAGGGCGTGTGGGAGAGCGGGGCCGGCAACCGGGCGGACGCGCTGCGGGTCGCCTACCGCCGTTGCCTGCTCGCCATCGCCGCCCGCGACCTCACCGGCACCACCGACCTCGCGCAGACCGCCGCCGAACTCGCCGACCTGGCCGGCGCGACCCTGCAGACCGCCCTGGACATCGCCGCGGAACAGGACGAGGCGGCCGCCCGGGCCTGCCGCCTCGCCGTCATCGGCATGGGCAAGTGCGGCGGACGCGAGCTGAACTACGTCTCCGACGTGGACGTGATCTTCGTCGCCGAGCCGCAGGAGGGCGTCGACGAGCACGAGGCGCTCAAGGCCGCCACCCGGCTCGCCGCCGCGCTCACCCGGCTCTGCGGCGACACCACCGGCGAGGGCACCATCTGGCCGGTGGACGCCAACCTGCGCCCGGAGGGCCGCAACGGCCCGCTGGTCCGCACCCTGGCCAGCCACCAGGCGTACTACCAGCGGTGGGCCAAGACCTGGGAGTTCCAGGCCCTGCTCAAGGCCCGACCGGTGGCCGGGGACGCCGAGCTGGGCGCCGCCTACCTGGCCGCGCTGGAGCCGATGGTCTGGCAGGCCGCGGCCCGGGAGAACTTCGTCGCCGACGTCCAGCAGATGCGCCGCCGGGTGATCGACTCCATCCCGCACACCGAACTGGACCGCCAGCTCAAACTCGGCCCGGGCGGGCTGCGCGACGTCGAGTTCTCCGTCCAGCTGCTCCAGCTCGTGCACGGCCGCACCGACCCGGCGCTGCGCAGCGGCAACACCCTGGAGGCACTCGCCGCGCTCTCCCGCGGCGGCTACGTCGGCAGGGCCGACGCCGCCTCGCTCGACGCGGCCTACCGCTTCCTGCGCTCGCTGGAGCACCGCATCCAGCTGCACCGGCTGCGCCGCACCCACCTGATGCCCACGCGCGCGGAGGACCTCCGCCGGCTGGCCCGTTCGCTCGCCCCGCTGATCAACGACGACACCCGGGCCGACCCGGTCGCCGCCCTCCAGCGGGAGTGGAAGCGGCACGCCGTGGAGGTCCGCCGGCTGCACGAGAAGCTGTTCTACCGGCCGCTGCTGGACGCCGTCGCCGAACTGCCGCCCGGCGCGGCCGGCCTCACCGCGGACGCCGCCCGTGCCCGGCTGGAGGCGCTCGGTTACGCCGACCCGGCCGCCGCGCTGCGCCACCTCACCGCGCTGGCCTCCGGCGTCAGCCGCAAGGCGGCCATCCAGCGCACCCTGCTCCCGGTGCTGCTCGGCTGGTTCGCCGACTCCGCGGACCCGGACGCCGGGCTGCTCAACTTCCGGCAGGTCTCCGACGCGCTCGGCCGCACCCCCTGGTACCTGCGGCTGCTGCGCGACGAGAGCGCCGCCGCCGAGCAGCTCGCCCGGGTGCTCTCGGCCGGGCGGCTCGCCCCCGACCTGTTGCTGCGGGCCCCCGAGGCGGTGGCCATGCTGGGCGACCCGCACGGCCTGGTGCCGCGCGGCCGGGCCGCGCTGGAGCAGGAGATACTGGCCGCCGTCGGCCGGGCCGACAGCGCCGGGGCGGCGGTCGCCGCCGCCCGGTCGGTGCGCCGCCGCGAGCTGTTCCGCACCGCCGCGGCCGACGTGCTCGGCCGTTTCGGCGACGACCCCGCCGAGGCGCTGGACACCGCCGGGGAGGCGCTCACCGCCCTGAACGCCGCCACCCTGCAGGGCGCGCTGCGGGCCTGCATCGCCGGGTGGGAGGCGCGCAACGGCGGTCTGCCGACCCGGATCGCGGTGATCGCGATGGGCCGGTTCGGCGGGCACGAGCTCGGCTACGGCTCCGACGCGGACGTGCTCTTCGTCCACGAGCCGCTGCTCGGTTCGCTGGAGCACGACGCGGCGAAGGCCGCCCAGGCGGTCTGCCACGAGCTGCGCTCGCTGCTGGCCGCGCCGTCCACCGAGCCGCCGCTGGAGGTCGACGCGGACCTGCGCCCGGAGGGCCGGAACGGGCCGCTGGTGCGCACCCTGGCGTCGTACACGGCGTACTACCGGCGCTGGTCGCACGCGTGGGAGAGCCAGGCGCTGCTGCGTGCCGAGCCGGTGGCCGGGGACGCGGACCTGGGCACGCGGTTCCGGCAGCTGATCGACCCGCTGCGCTACCCGGGCACCGGGGTGCCGGAGCGGGACGTGGTGGAGATCCGGCGGATCAAGGCCCGGATCGAGGCCGAGCGGCTGCCGCGCGGGGCCGACCCGACCACCCACACCAAGATCGGCCGGGGCGGGCTGGCGGACGTCGAGTGGACCGTCCAGCTGCTCCAGCTCCAGCACGGGCACGAGCTGCCGGGCCTGCGGACGACCCGGACCAGGGCGGCGCTGGCCGCGGCCGTCGAGGGCGGGCTGGTCGGGGCGGAGGACGCGGCGGTGCTGGACGCCGCCTGGGTGCTGGCCTCGCGGGTGCGCTCCGCGGTGATGCTGGTGCGCGGGAGGCCGGGGGACAGCTTCCCCGGGGACGCCCGGGAGCTGGCCGGGGTGGCGCGCTACCTCGGCTACGGCGCCGGGCGCAGCGGCGAGCTGGTGGACGACTACCGGCGCACCACCCGGCGGGCCCGGGCGGTGGTGGAGCGGCTGTTCTACGGGTGAGGCGGGTCCACGGGTGAGGCAGGCCCGCGGGTGAGGCGGGCCCGCGGGAGGCACGCGAAAGGGGCCCCGACCGGGGCCCCTTTCGTCGTTCACGCGCTCAGCGGCGGGCGGTGCTCGCCGCCGGTTCGCTCCACTGCTCGGGGACGGTGACCGGCTCCTCCGCCGTCTCCCGGGCGGGCACCCGGGGGAGCCTGTAGACCCAGTCGTGGTAGAGCCAGCGGGCGGTGAGGAAGCCCACCAGGAGGCAGAGCTCGCCGCCGACGGCGTCCATCCAGAAGTGGTTGGCGGTGGAGACGATCACGATCAGGGTGGCCGCCGGGTAGAGCAGGCCGAGCACCCGGACCCAGGTGCGGCGGGCCAGGAAGAAGAGGGTCAGACCGCACCACATCGACCAGCCGATGTGCATCGAGGGCATCGCCGCGAACTGGTTGGAGACGTGCGTGGCGGGTCCGGAGGCCATCGAGCCCCAGGTGCCGTGCGTCTTCACGGTGTCGATGAAGCCGCCGTCGGTCATCAGCCGGGGCGGTGCCAGCGGGAAGGAGTAGAAGCCGACCAGTGCGATGGCGGTGGTCACGAAGAGCACCGTGCGCACCGCGACGTAGCGGCCCGGGTGCCGGCGGTAGAGCCAGACCAGCACGCCGATGGTCACGATGAAGTGCAGCGTCGCGTAGTAGTAGTTCATCCCGGTGATGAGCCACCCGATGCCGTCGATCCCGTGGTTGATCGAGCGCTCGACGGCGATCCCGAGGGACTTCTCGAGGTCCCAGATCCACGACGCGTGCTTCTGGGCTATCGACTCCTGCTCGGGGACGGCGTTGCGCACGAGGGAGTACAGCCAGTAGCTGATCCCGATGAGGGCCAGCTCGAACCAGATCCGCGGCCGGGCCGGGGAACGCCGCTGGTCGCGGATGCGGCTGCGGAGCGCCGCCGAGCGCGACTGGGCCGCGCGGGTGGCTCCTTCGGGCATCCGGCCGGGCGCGGCAGGGGCCGGTCCGGAACCACCGTCGCGCGCCGCGTCGGCGTCTGCGGCGCCAGGCTGCTGGATCTCAGTAGGTTCCCCCATGACCGAGAAGTCTGCCAGACGTCCCGTAGCCGTCTGCTCATCCTGTGGAAGTGGATTCTTCATCGGCTGTCCCCCTTGAGGGCTAGGGGGTTTCTCCCACCGGGGTAGGGGGTGAGGCTGGATCTGGTGCAAACCGGTGGAACGGGCATACGTCCCATTGTCACGCCGGGTGGACGGGCCGGCGCAATCGGGGGTCGGGGCAGCGGCACGACGGGCGGATTTTCCCCGGAGGAAACGGTTTCTGCATCTTGCTGAAACATATTGCAGGCCGCTAGCGTCCTGGCAACTCGATCACCCCTTTCCCCCGCAGGGAGCCCTCAGTGGCCGATGTCCCGCCCCGCCGCCGGCGGAGCACCACCCGCAGACCCGGCCGCACGGCCGTACTGCTCGCCGCCTCGCTGACCGCCGCCACCCTCGGCACCGCCCCGGCCGTGTTCGCCGCCGCCCCGCCCGCCCCGCCGTCGGACGCCGCGCTCGCCGCCACCGCCGGGCGGCACGACCTCACCCGTGAGCAGTTCTACTTCGTCCTGCCCGACCGGTTCGCCAACGGCGACCACGCCAACGACACCGGCGGCATCACCGGAAGCCGGCTGGAGAACGGCCTCGACCCGGCCGACAAGGGCTTCTACCACGGTGGCGACCTGGCCGGCCTGATCCAGCGGCTCGACTACATCCAGGACCTCGGCACCACCGCCATCTGGATGGCGCCGATCTTCAAGAACAAGCCCGTCCAGGGCACCGGCGACAACGCGAGCGCCGGCTACCACGGCTACTGGATCACCGACTTCACCCAGGTCGACCCGCACTTCGGCACCAACGACCAGCTCAAGGAGCTGATAGCCAAGGCGCACCAGCGGGGCATCAAGGTCTTCTTCGACGTCATCACCAACCACACCGCCGACGTCATCGACTACCAGCAGCAGCAGTACGGCTACCGCTCCACCGGCGCCTACCCGGTGCTGGACGCCGACGGCCGCCCGGTCGACGAGACCGCCGTCGCCGACGCGGGCGCCGCCTGGCCGAAGCTGACCAAGGACTCGTTCCCCTACAGTCCGGTCTTCCGCAACCCGGCCGACGCCAACGCCAAGACCCCGGCCTGGCTCAACGACCCCTCGCTCTACCACAACCGTGGTGACTCGACCTTCGTCGGCGAGTCCGCCACCGAGGGCGACTTCTCCGGCCTGGACGACCTCGACACCCAGAACCCCCGGGTGGAGAAGGGCTTCGAGAAGGTCTACCAGCAGTGGGTGAAGGACGCCGGCGTGGACGGCTTCCGGATCGACACCGTCAAGCACGTCAACATGGCCTTCTGGCAGCAGTGGGCACCCGCGCTCAAGGACTTCGCGGCCAGACAGGGCAACAAGCGCTTCTTCATGTTCGGCGAGGTCTACTCCGGCGACCCGGCGGTCACCTCGCCGTACGTCACCAAGGGCAGGCTCCAGGCCACGCTCGACTTCCCGTTCCAGAACGCCGCCCGCTCCTACGTCTCGCAGGGCGGCTCGGCGAGGAACCTCGCCGACGTGTACGGCCAGGACTACCGCTACACCACCGCCGACACCGACGCCTACGAGCTGCCGACCTTCCTCGGCAACCACGACATGGGCCGCTTCGGCTCCTTCCTGCTGAGCGACAACCAGGGCGCCGACGAGGTCACCCTGCTCAGGAAGGACCGGCTCGGCAACGAGCTGCAGTTCCTCACCCGCGGCCAGCCCGTCGTCTACTACGGCGACGAGCAGGGCTTCACCGGCGCGGGCGGCGACAAGGACGCCCGGCAGGACCTCTTCGCCTCGCAGACCCCCTCCTACAACTCCGACCGGGTGCTCGGCGGCGCCGCCGGCTCCGCCGACCGCTACGGACAGGGCGGCGAGCTCTACCAGGGCATCGCGGGCCTGGCCAAGCTGCGCCGCGACCACCCGGCGCTCGCCGACGGTGCCCAGATCGAGCGGTACGCCGCCGACGGCGCGGGTGTGTACGCATTCTCCCGGATCGACGCCGGGCAGCAGGTCGAGTACCTGGTCGCGGTCAACAACGCGACCGAGGCGAAGACCGTCACCCTGGACACCTTCTCGGCGGGCCAGGGCTTCGACCGGATCTACCCGGCGGCGGGGGAGCGGCTGACCAGCGGCGCGGACCGCAAGGTCACCGTCACCGTGCCGGCGCTGTCGTCCGTCGTCCTCAAGGCGGCCGGCCGGCTCGCCCCGGTCGCGGCCGCACCGGCGATCGGCCTGGAGACGCCGGCCGACGGCTCCGCCGGCACCGTCACGGTCGGCGCGAGGGTCGACGGCGGCGGCTTCAACCGCGTCACCTTCGCCGCCCAGATCGGCGACGCGCCCTGGCGCACCCTCGGCACCGCCGACAACGGTTCGTTCAAGGTCACCCAGGACCTGTCCGCCGTCGCCCCCGGCACGGTCGTCCGGTACAAGGCCGTGGTCCAGGACTCCAGCGGCCACCTGCGCTCCGCCACCGGCAGCTTCACCACCGGCGCCCCCGCGCCCAAGCCGGCGCCCAGCGCCACCGCCCGCCCGTACGCCGTCGTGCACTACCAGCGCAGGAACGGCGACTACGACGGCTGGAACCTCTACGCCTGGGGCGACCTCGCGGACGGCGAGAGCACCCCGTGGCCGGCCGGGCACGGCTTCACCGGCCGGGACGCGTACGGCGCCTTCGCCTACGTCCGGCTGAAGCCCGGCGCCTCGGACGTCGGCTTCATCGTCGAGAAGGACGGCGTCAAGGACGTGGACGCCGACCGCCACCTCGACGTCGGCGCGGGCGGCGAGATCTGGCTCAAGGAGGGGGACCCGGCCGTCCGGACGGCCAACCCCGGGCCGGCGAACACCCAGCCCGCCAACACCGCGGTGATCCACTACAACCGGGCCGACGGCGACTACGACGGCTGGGGGCTGCACGACTGGACCGGCGCCGTCAACCCCACCGACTGGGGCAACCCGCTGCAGCCGGTGCGCCGCGACGCCTTCGGCGCCGTCTTCGAGGTGCCGCTCGCCCCCGGGGCGACCAGCCTCAGCTACATCCTCCACAAGGGCAACGACAAGGACCTGCCGGGCGACCAGTCGCTGGACTTCGCCGTCAACGGCCACGAGGTCTGGATCCTCGGCGGCCGGGAGGGCTACCTGCTGCCGCAGAGCGGCGCCGCCTCCTCGCAGGTGGACCTCGGCTCGGCCAAGGCCCAGTGGATCGACGCCCGGACGGTGGTCGTCCCCGCCAACTACGGCGCCGCCGACGCCGCCCTGGCGGGCGGGACCAGCGCCCAGCTGGTGTACGACCCCGAGGGCGGCATCACGGCCGACAAGGGCGTGCTGGGCAAGCCCGGCCAGTGGATCCGGCTGACGCCCGCCCCCGGCGGCCTGACCGACGCACAGAAGGCCAAGTACCCGCACCTGGCGGGCTACCGCGCCTTCACGGTGGACCAGCGGGACACCGGCCGGGTCGCCCAGGCCCTCCGGAGCCAGCTGCTCTTCACCGAGCACCTGCCCAGCGGCGCGGCCCTGGCCGCCACCGGCGTGCAGACCCCGGGCGTGCTGGACGACCTGTACGCGCGCCGCACCGGCCGGGTGGACTTCGGCCCGGCGTACTACAACGGCAAGGTGGCGCTCTCGGTCTGGGCCCCGACCGCGCAGGAGGTCTCCGTCCAGCTCTTCGACGGCCCGGCGGGCGGCACCCCGAAGACCGTGCCGCTGAAGCTGGACGAGGAGACCGGGGTCTGGGAACTCGTCCGTGACAAGGCCGAGCTGGACGGGAAGTACTACCTGTTCCAGGTGAAGGTCTGGGCGCCGTCCGTGCAGCGGGTGGTGGTCAACACCGTCACCGACCCGTACTCGGTCGCCCTCTCCACCGACTCCAAGCGGAGCCTGGTCGCCGACCTCGCCGCCAAGGAGCTCAAGCCGCAGGGCTGGGACGACCACGCCGTCCCGAAGGCCGTCCCGCCCGCGCAGCAGCAGATCCAGGAGCTGCACGTCCGGGACTTCTCGGTCGAGGACACCACCGTGCCGGCCGCCGAGCGCGGCACCTACCTGGCCTTCACCGAGTCGCAGTCGGCCGGCATGCGGCACCTGCGCGAGCTGGCCGCGGCGGGCGTGACCACCGTCCACCTGCTGCCGACCTTCGACATCGCCACCATCCGGGAGAACCGGGCCGAGCAGAAGCTGCCCGCCTGCGACCTGAAGTCGCTCGCCGCGGACGGCGACAAGCAGCAGGAGTGCGTGGCGGCCGTCGCCGCCGAGGACGCCTACAACTGGGGCTACGACCCGCTGCACTACAACGTGCCGGAGGGCTCCTACGCCACCGATCCCAACGGCACCGCCCGCACCGTGCAGTTCCGGCGGATGGTGCAGGCGATCCACGCGGCCGGACTGCGCGTGGTGCTGGACGTGGTCTACAACCACACCGCGGCCAGCGGCCAGGCGGAGCACTCGGTGCTGGACCGGGTGGTGCCCGGCTACTACCAGCGGCTCGACGCCAACGGCAAGGTGACGACCGACAGTTGCTGCTCGGACACCGCGCCCGAGCACGCCATGATGAACCGCCTGGTGGTGGACTCGGTGACCACCTGGGCCCGCGAGTACAAGGTGGACGGCTTCCGCTTCGACCTGATGGGCCTGGACCCGAAGTCCACCATGCTGGACGTGCAGGCCGCGCTGCGGAGGATGACCCCGGACTCGGACGGCGTCGACGGGAAGAACATCCTCCTCTACGGCGAGGGCTGGAACTTCGGCGTCGTCGCGAACAACGCCCGCTTCGAACAGGCCACCCAGCTCAACATGGCCGGAACCGGCATCGCGACCTTCGACGACCGGATCCGGGACGCGGCGCGAGGCGGCAACTTCCAGCTCTCCTCGGCCCCGCAGCAGGGCTTCGCCTCGGGCCTGTTCACCGACCCGAACGGCTCGCCCGCCAACGGGACCCCGGAGGAGCAGAAGGCCCGGCTGCTCAAGCAGATGGACCAGCTGAAGGTGTCGCTCACCGGCAATCTGGCCGGATACCGCTTCACCGACAGCTCGGGCAAGTCCGTCACCGGCGCGGGCGTCGACTACAACGGCGCCCCGACCGGCTACGCGGCCAAGCCCGGCGAGGCCGTCGAGTACGTGGACGCGCACGACAACACCGGCCTGTTCGACGCGCTGGCGTACAAGCTGCCGGTCGGCACCGAACCCGCCGACCGGGCCCGCATGCAGGCGCTGGCGCTCTCGCTGACCGCACTGACCCAGGGCCCGGGCTTCGCCCAGGCCGGCAGCGACCTGCTGCGCTCCAAGTCGCTGGACGCCAACTCCTACGACTCCGGTGACTGGTTCAACGCCATCCACTGGGACCCGGCCGAGGGCAACGGCTGGGGCCGGGGCCTGCCCCCGGCGGCCGACAACAAGGAGATGTGGCCGGCCGCCAAGTCCCTGCTGGCCAACCCGAAGCTGACCGTGGGCGCCGCGGACATCCGGGCGGCCGGGGCGCAGTACCAGCAGTTCCTGCAGATCAAGCAGGGTTCGCCGCTGTTCTCGCTGCCCACCCTGGCCGCCGTGCAGCAGCGGCTCTCCTACCCGCTCTCCGGCACGGCCGGCGAGACGCCCGGGGTGATCACGATGCACCTGGACGGCACCGGGCTGGCCGGCGCGGAGAAGGGCGTCACCGTGGTGTTCAACGCCACGCCCGGCGCGCAGAGCCAGACCGTCGCCGCGCTGAAGGGGACGGCCCAGGCGCTGCACCCGGTGCAGGCGGGCGGCGTGGACCAGGTGGTCCGGCAGTCCGGCTTCGACGCCGCGACCGGCACGTTCACCGTGCCCGGCCGCACCGTGGCGGTGTTCGTCCAGCACTGACGGGCCGCCCCGACCGGGCCCCGTGCCGCCTGAGGGCGGTGCGGGGCCCGGTGCGTTCCGGACCGGCCCTGGCGGGGGTGGCCGAAAATCGACCCTGGCACGGCCGGAATGGTGACGTGCCGTGCATGCGCGGCGCTGCCGTCCACCATGCGGACGCCCGAGGTGCCCTGAGTGCTGGTCAGTGGCCGCCGGGGGTGATCGAACGATTCCGCGACAATGAAAACCGTCTTCGGAAGTTTGTGCGCCTGTAACACGGAGGCCGGTCTGACGGATGAACGGGTCCGGTAGCTAATCGGCCATTCCGTGGCATGCATCTGTCATTAACGGCTCGTTTGCTGCCACGATTCCTCCGGCTGCAGACGAGGGGGCCCCACCCCCCGGTGCGGCTGTCCCACGGTCAGGAACAGCGCTCCCCCTGCCAAGTACTTGCTCCGCAACTGCTCCGCAACCGCACCCGCGCCGCGAACCCGGCGGCGGGGGCCCCCACTGTGCCGCAACCCTGCGGCCAGGTTCTCTCCACCGGTCGCGAACCCGCGCCGGTCGGAAAAGGAGTCCGCATGTCCCGTTACACCCAGGCCCGGAAGGCAGCCATTGTCATGGCCGCCTCCACCGCGCTGCTCGTGACCGGCATCCCGGTCATCGCGCAGGCGGCGACCCCGGACGCTCCGGCGGCCGTCGCCGCCGCGCAGGCGAGCCGCGCCCAGCTGATCGCCTCCGCGAACCAGCAGACCACCACCCTCGCCCAGAGCCTGGGCCTGGGCAGCGAGGAGAAGCTGGTCACCAAGGACGTCGTCCAGGACGCCAACGGTGCCCGCCACCTGCGCTACGAGCGCACCCTCAACGGCCTGCCCGTGCTCGGCGGCGACCTGGTGGTGCACCAGGCCCCGGGTGGCGCGACCACCGGTGTGGACCGCGCGAGCACCGCCGCGCTGACCGGCGTGAGCACCACGCCGAAGCTGGCCGCGCCGGCCGCGCAGTCCGCCGCGCTCGCCGCGCAGGCGGGCACCTCGCTGGACACCGCGCCCCGCCTGGTGGTGTGGGCCGCCGACAACACCCCGCGGCTCGCCTGGGAGACCGTCGTCTCCTCCACCGAGGCCGACGGCACCCCGAGCAAGCTGCACGTGATCACGGACGCGACCTCCGGCCAGGTCATCCACAAGTTCGAGGGCATCCAGACCGGCACCGGCAAGGGCGTCTTCGTCGGCAACGTCAACATCGGCACCACGCAGTCGGGTTCGTCCTTCCAGATGAAGGACGGCACCCGCGGTGGGATGTACACCACCAACCTGAACCACGGGACCTCGGGCACCGGCACCCTGTACAGCAAGTCCAGCGACAGCTGGGGCGACGGCACCGTCGCCAACGGCGAGTCCGCCGCGGTCGACGCCCACTTCGGCGTCGCGGCCACCTGGGACTACTACAAGAACACCTTCGGCCGCAACGGCATCAAGAACGACGGTGTCGGCGCCTACAGCCGCGTCCACTACGGCAACAACTACGTGAACGCGTTCTGGGACGACAGCTGCTTCTGCATGACCTACGGTGACGGTGACTCCAACACCCACCCGCTGACCGAGCTCGACGTCGCGGGCCACGAGATGAGCCACGGCGTCACCGCCGCCACGGCCAACCTCGACTACTCGGGCGAGTCCGGCGGCCTCAACGAGGCCACCTCGGACATCTTCGGCACCATGGTTGAGTTCTACGCCAACATCCCGACCGACAACCCCGACTACCTCATCGGCGAGTTGATCGACATCAACGGGAACGGCACCCCGCTGCGCTACATGGACAAGCCGTCCAAGGACGGCGGCTCCGCCGACTACTGGTCCTCCACCGTCGGCAACAAGGACGTCCACTACTCGTCCGGCGTCGGCAACCACTTCTTCTACCTGCTGGCCGAGGGCAGCGGCGCGAAGGTGATCAACGGCGTCAGCTACAACTCGCCGACCCAGGGCAACATCACCGTCAACGGCATCGGCCGGGACAAGGCCGCGGCGGTCTGGTACCGCGCGCTGACCACCTACATGACCTCCACCACCAACTACGCCGCGGCGCGCATCGCGACGGAGAAGGCGGCCACCGACCTGTACGGCGCCGGCAGCGCCGAGCTCAACGCGGTCAGCACCGCCTGGGCGGGCGTCAACGTCGGCACCGCGCCGAACCCGGGCGGCGTCACCGTCACCAGCCCGGGCAACCAGAGCACCGCTCTGAACGGCTCGGTCAACCTGCAGATCGCCGCCACCGGCGGCACCGCTCCGCTGACCTTCTCGGCCACCGGCCTGCCGACCGGCCTGTCGATCAGCTCGACCGGCAAGATCACCGGCACCGCGACCGCGGCCGGCACGTACAACGTGACCGTCACCGCGAAGGACGCCGCCAACAAGACCGGTTCCACCAGCTTCACCTGGACCGTCTCCGGCGGCGGTGGCGGCACCTGCACCCCGGCGCAGCTGCTCGGCAACGCGGGCTTCGAGACCGGCTCCGCCGCCCCGTGGACCGCCTCCAGCGGCGTGGTCGACAACAGCGCCTCGCAGG
>NZ_JBHJUK010000038.1:0-64742 GCF_042266225.1 Kitasatospora sp. NPDC056181 | reverse complement strand
CGGCCCACCCCAATTCACAACATCACACCCCGCGCCTTAGTAGCCCGGGGGGGCGGCGGGGCCCCCGGCGGGCGCCCACCCGCCCGCCCCCCGGCCCCGCAGGACCGGACGAGTGCCCGGACACCGCTGAACCGCCGCGTGCCGGTGTCTCGTCCGCTACCGCCCTGACGCGCTTCCGGCGTGCCGGCGTCCCTCGGGGCGCCGGCATCCGAGGTCGGCGTCCAAGCCCGAGGCAGATGGTCATTTTTGGTCTTCTTTTAGGAGTATTCAAATGTCAGCGGCCAATTGCGGACATAGGTAGGCGCCCGGAGCCCTGATGCGCTGGGGTGGAGCACCACCACCGGTACGGCAAGGCAAGGGAGCGGGCGTGGGCGACGAGGTGGGCCGGAGACCGGGCAAGGACACGACTGCCGGCCAGGGGACGGGCTGCCGGGGTGTCACGGCGGGCGCGGGGACGATGGAGGAACGCTTCCGGGCGTTGTTGGAGGCGGCGCCGGACGCGATGGTGATCGCGGACGATGCGGGGGCGATCACGCTGGTCAACGCGCAGACGGAGGCGTTGTTCGGGTATCCGCGTGAGGAACTGCTGGGGCGTCCGGTGGAGTTGCTGGTGCCGATGCGGTTCCGGGGTCAGCATCACCGGCATCGCGACGAGTACGCGGCGAACCGGCAGGTGCGTCCGATGGGGGCGGGGCTGGAGCTGCACGGGTTGCGCAAGGACGGCACGGAGTTCCCGGTCGAGATCAGTCTCAGCCCGCTGGAGACCGCGGACGGTCTGCTCTTCTCCGCCGCCGTGCGCGACGTCAGCGACCGCAAGGCCGCCGAAGCCCGCTTCCGGGCGTTGCTGGAGGCGGCCCCGGACGCGATGGTGATCGCGGACGATGCGGGGGTGATCACGCTGGTCAACGCGCAGACGGAGGCGTTGTTCGGGTATCCGCGTGAGGAACTGCTGGGGCGTCCGGTGGAGTTGCTGGTGCCGATGCGGTTCCGGGGTCAGCATCACCGGCATCGCGACGAGTACGCGGCGAACCGGCAGGTGCGTCCGATGGGGGCGGGGCTGGAGCTGCACGGGTTGCGCAAGGACGGCACGGAGTTCCCGGTCGAGATCAGTCTCAGCCCGCTGGAGACCGCGGACGGTCTGCTCTTCTCCGCCGCCGTGCGCGACGTCAGCGACCGCAAGGCCGCCGAAGCCCGCATCAACGAGCTCGCCGCGCTGGTCGAGTCCTCCCAGGACGCCATCCTCGCCAAGACCCTCGACGGCCGCATCACCTACTGGAACGCCGCCGCCCACTCGCTCTACGGCTACACGGCCGCCGAGGCGCTCGGCCGCCATGTGGCCATGCTGGCCCCGCCCGAGCACCGGGAGGAGATCACGGCGCTGCTGAAGCGACTGGGGGACGGCGAGAAGGTCGAGCACTTCGAGACTCTGCGGGTCACCCGCACCGGCCGGCTGATCGACGTGGACGTGACGCTGTGGCCCACCCGGACCGCCGACGGCACGGTGACCGGTGCCTGCGCCATCGTCCGCGACATCAGCGACCGAAAACGAGCGGAGGCGGAACTCACCGCCCTGTACGAACAGCAACGGCACATCGCCCTCACCCTGCAACGCAGCCTGATGGGCACCCCACCCGCCATCCCGGGACTGGCCACCGCCAGCCGCTACCTGCCCGCCACCCAGGGCGCCGGGGTCGGCGGCGACTGGTTCGACCTCATCCCCCTGGGCGCCGGCCGCGTCGGCGTCCTGATCGGAGACGTCATGGGCCGCGGGCTGGAGGCGGCCGCCGTCATGGGGCAGCTGCGCTCCGCCGCCCACGCACTGGCCAAGACCGGCATGGAACCCCGCCGGCTGATGCAGGCCCTGGACGCGACCGTCACCGATCTCGAGCTGCCCGACCAGCTGGTCACCTGCTGCTACCTCGTCATCGCCCCGGACGCCGGCGAGGTCACGATCTGCTCGGCCGGGCACCTGCCCGTCCTCCTCGCCGTCCCCGGCGAGACCATCCGGGCGCTGCCGGCCCCGGTGAGCGCCCCGCTCGGCGTCGGCGGCATTCCCCACCAGCAGGCCTGTCTGGCCGTACCGCCCGGCGCCACCCTGCTGCTCTACACCGACGGCCTGGTCGAGACCCCCGGCGGCGACATCGAGGCCCAGATCACCGAGTTGGCCGCGACCGTCGACCGCGCCTTCACCGGCGACGGCGGGTTGGAGGCCGTCGCCGACCACGTCCTCTCCGCCGTGCTGCCCGACAGCGACGGCCACAACGACGACGTCACCCTCCTCCTGCTGCAGCTTCCCGCCGCCCCGCTGGCCACCGCCACCACCGACCTGCCCACCGTTCCCTCCTCCGTCGGCGAGGCCCGCGCCTTCCTCACCAAGACGCTCACCGCCTGGGGCTGCGCCGAGCGAACCGACGACGCCTGCCTGTTGCTGTCCGAGATCCTCACCAACTCCGTCCAGCACGGCCGGGGGCCCATCGACCTGCTGCTGCGCCGCACCAGCACCGAGCTCACCGTCGAGATCGGCGACCGCAGCTCCCAGCTGCCCCACCCCCGCCTCGCCACCAGCGAGGAGGAGTCCGGCCGGGGGCTCATCATCGTCGACGCCCTGGCCGACGGCTGGGGGGTCCGCCCAAGCGGCAGCGGCAAGACCATCTGGTTCACCGTCCGGCTCTGAGCGGCCCGCCGGAGGCGCTCCCGTGGCCGCCCTGCGGCCGAGACGGCGAACCGTTCCTGCTTCGGTTCGCCACCAGCGCCCCGAGTGGGGATGCCGGCCTGGTGCTGCGTCATGCGGTTTTCCCCCGGGGGCGGTGGCTGCGGTGGCCGCCCGGCTCCGGCCGGGTCAACGGCTGAGGTGGCCTCGCGGGTTTCACCGTTCCGCGCGGAGACTTCCCGGAAGAGAAAGGCGGGGCCCACGGTGCCCGCGTCCTGGGCAGCCGCGGCATGGGCAATCCGGGATACGCCCGGATCTCGGACAGGCACCCCTTCCCGGAGCTCATGCTCTACCCGTACGACCTGGCGGGCCGGGTCGCCCTCACCGACGGCGCCTGGCCGACCCCGGTGCCGTCGGCGGCCGTCACGACGGTGACCACCCGCGGACCGCCGGGGGCCTCGTCGCCGCGCACCGGCCGGGCGCCCCATCGTCACCCGCCGTCGCGAAGCCGGCTCCGGACCGGACCGGACCCTGGCCGCACACCCGTTCGCGTGGCCTCTTAACATCGTTTGGCATTCTTCGACGGACGTCGCCGCCCGCTCGGCCGTGTGCCCGCCGTCCAACACCCCACACGACACGACGACTTCACCGCACGGTGACGGGGTCGTGCATCGAGGAGGAACGTCCATGCAAGCCCGGAAGATCGGCGCGGCCGCCGCAACAGCGGTGGCGCTCCTGGCAGCCCGTGACCTCGTCCAGAAGCGGCACGCGCTGCTCAGGAACTTCCCGGTGGTCGGGCACGCCCGGTACCTGTTGGAGACGATCGGGCCGGAGCTGCGGCAGTACATCGTGACCTCCAACGAGGAGGAGCGCCCGTTCAGCCGTGACCAGCGCACGTGGATCTACGCGTCGGCGAAGGAGGAGAACAACTACTTCGGGTTCGGGACCGAGGTCGACGTCGAGCACGTACAGGGCCACGCCTACCTGAAGCAGCGCACGTTCGCCGGCAACCTGCCCGACGCGCACGACCCGCAGGCCCCACTGCCGTCGGCCAAGGTGCTGGGCGGGCCGCGCGGGCGCGCCAAGGCGTTCCGGCCGGCGAGCGTGGTGAACATCTCGGCGATGAGCTTCGGGTCGCTCTCCGGGGCGGCCATCACGGCGCTCAACAAGGGTGCGGCGCTGGCGGGCACGATGCACAACACGGGCGAGGGCGGCCTCTCGCCGTACCACCGCAACGGCGGCGACCTCGTCCTCCAGCTCGGCACGGCGTACTTCGGCTGCCGCAACGAGGACGGCACGTTCAACCTCGACAAGCTCAAGGACGTGGTCGCCGGCGCTCCGGTCAAGGCGATAGAGATCAAGCTCTCCCAGGGCGCCAAGCCGGGGTTGGGCGGGATGCTGCCGGGCGCGAAGGTGACCCCGGAGATCGCCGGGATCCGCGGCATCCCGGTCGGCGAGGACTGCGCCTCCCCGTCGCGGCACACCGCGTTCGGCGACGTCGACTCGATGCTCGACTTCGTCGAGCTGATCGCCACCGAGACCGGCCTGCCGGTCGGGGTCAAGAGCGCGGTGGGGGAGACGGGCTTCTGGCAGGAGCTGGCCGCGCTGATGGCGAGGGGTGACCGCGGGGTCGACTTCGTGACGGTCGACGGCGGCGAGGGCGGCACCGGGGCGGCGCCGCGGATGTTCGCCGACTCGGTGTCGCTGCCGTTCCGGATGGGCTTCTCCCGGGTCTACGGCACCTTCGCCGAGCTGGGACTGACCGACGACCTGACCTTCATCGGCTCCGGCAAGCTCGGCCTGCCCGAGAACGCCGCGGTCGCCTTCGCCCTGGGGGTCGACATGATCAACGTGGCCCGTGAGGCGATGCTGTCGATCGGCTGCATCCAGGCGCAGAAGTGCCACACCGACAAGTGCCCCACCGGCATCGCGACCCAGAACCCGTGGCTGGCCCGCGGCATCGACCCGGCCTCGAAGGCCGACCGGGCGGCTGCGTACCTGCGCACCCTGCGCAAGGAGTTGATGAAGGTCTCGTCGGCCGTCGGCGTCGCCCACCCCTCGCTCATCACGCCCGACGACATCGAGATCATGAACGGCGACTACGAGGCCCGCACCCTGGCCGGCGTCTACGGCTACAAGGACGGCTGGGGCGAGCTCGGCCCGCACCTCGCCGACGAGATCACGGCACTTCTCACCACCGGGCCGGCCCCCGTCCGGAAGCCGGCCGTCTGACGCGAAGGCGGGGGCGAAGGCCGCCCGTCCGATGCGAAGGCCGGGGCGACCCCTCGTCGTCCCGGCCCCGCGCCACGAAGGGGTCGGGCCACGGAGTCCGGGGCCAGGGAGGCGCGCCAGTGGTGAGGAGTCAGCGGCCTTCCCGTACGCGGAACTTGCGCGGACCGTCCTTGCCGGAATGAGCCGTACTCCCGGAATTGGTCCAGACCTATTGACGGGCCCTGCCGCCCCTCCTACGATCCGGTCCGGCACAGCCCCACATGTCCCCCACCTCACCCAGAGCCGGGCGCCACGCCCACGCCGGTCATGTCCATGGCGCTCGGCGGGAAGGGAGCACAGCATGTTCCGTCGGAGATCGCGCACTCCGCGCCTGTCGGGCCACCACCGCCCCTGTCCGGATCCCGGCCGCCTCGAAGGCGACCTGACCGGGAGCGAGCCGCCCCGGGCCGCCCTCCCGCACCGGGCGACCGTGGAGCGCGCGCCGCAGGTGAACCGGACCAGCCGCGCCACGAGCGGACCGACCGTCCTGAAGCGCTCCCTCGCCGGGGTGAGCGCCGCCGCCGTCATCGGTGCCGGCATCGCCGTGGCCGGCACCGTCACGGCCGGGGCCGCCACCACCAACCTGGTGGCCAACCCCGGGTTCGAGAACGGACTCTCCGACTGGACCTGCTCCGGCGGCTCCGGTGCGGCGGTGAGCAGCCCGGTCCACTCCGGCGCCTCCGCGCTCAGGGCCACGCCGACCGGCCTGGACAACGCCCAGTGCGCCCAGACCATCAGCGTGCAGCCCAACTCCCAGTACACGCTGAGCGCCTACGTCCAGGGCAGCTACGTCTACCTGGGCGCCACCGGCTCCGGCATCACCAGTGCCCCGTCCACCTGGACGCCGAGCAGCCCGTTGTACGGCCAGCTCAGCGTCGGCTTCACCACCGGGGCGAGCACCACCTCGGTGACGGTCTACCTGCACGGCTGGTACGGACAGCCCGCGTACTACGCGGACGACGTGTCGCTCACGGGCCCCGGCGGCAGCACCCCCACGCCGACCGCCACCACGCCCACCACCGCCCCGCCGACCACGACGCCGCCGACCACCACCCCGCCCACGACCACTCCGCCGACCACGGCGCCGCCGACCACCACCCCGCCGACCACGACGCCGCCGGGGGACACCTGCCCCACGAAGCCCAGGCCGTCGGGCAAGGTCCTGCAGGGGTACTGGGAGAACTGGGACGGCGCCGCGAACGGCGTCCACCCCGGCATGGGCTGGGTCCCCATCACGGACAGCCGGATCGCCGCCCACGGCTACAACGTCATCAACGCCGCCTTCCCGGTGATCCTCTCGGACGGCACCGTCCTGTGGCAGGACGGCATGGACGCCGGCGTCAAGGTCTCGACGCCCGCCGAGATGTGCCAGGCCAAGGCGGCCGGGGCGACGCTCCTGATGTCGATCGGCGGCGCCGCCGCGGGCATCGACCTGAGCTCCAGCACCGTCGCCGACAAGTTCGTGGCGACCGTCGTCCCGATCCTCAAGAAGTACAACTTCGACGGCATCGACATCGACATCGAGACCGGCCTGTCCGGGAGCGGCAACATCAACACGCTGTCGGCCTCCCAGTCCAACCTGATCCGCATCATCGACGGCGTCCTCGCCCAGATGCCGGCCGGCTTCGGCCTCACCATGGCCCCCGAGACCGCCTACGTCACCGGCGGAAGCGTCACCTACGGGTCGATCTGGGGCGCCTACCTGCCGATCATCAAGAAGTACGTCGACAACGGCCGCCTGTGGTGGCTGAACATGCAGTACTACAACGGCAGCATGTACGGCTGCTCCGGTGACTCCTACCAGGCCGGTACCGTCCAGGGCTTCACCGCGCAGACCACCTGCCTGAACAACGGCCTCACCATCCAGGGCACCACGATCAAGGTGCCGTACGACAAGCAGGTGCCCGGTCTGCCGGCCCAGCCCGGTGCGGGCGGCGGCTACATGGCGCCGAGCCTGGTCGGCCAGTCGTGGAACGCCTTCGGTGGTGCACTGAAGGGGCTCATGACGTGGTCGGCCAACTGGGACGGCTCGAAGGGCTGGACCTTCGGCGACAACGTCAGGTCCCTCCAGGGCCGTTGATCCCCCGTTGAGGTCCGGTGAGGTCCGCTCAGGTTCGCGGAGGACCGCTGGGTCCGCTGGGTCCGCTGAGGTCCGTTGACCCCGAGGGCCCGGACCGTCTGCACCGCCGCCGTCCACGGCCCCGGCCGCCGCGGACGGCGGCCGGGGCCGTGCCGGGATCAGCGCAGTCCGGCGAAGAGGTCGTTCTCGGGTACGGCCACGCCGGTGGTGTCCGCGACGCGCACGAAGGTCTCCACGCCCATGAGCTCGGTGAACCTCTCCTTGCCCATCTTCAGGAAGAAGATGTTCTCCCCCTGGCTGGCGTGCGCGGCCAGCGCGTCGAACTTCTGGCCGCCGAACTCGGTGGTGTCCACCCAGGTGGTGATCTCCTCGTCGGGGAGTCCGATCTCGGGCATCGCGGCGGCCTCCGCCGGATCCGGCTCCTCCCAGTCCGCGCCGAACTCGCGCATGACCTCCCCGAACCGCTGCATCATCGAGCGCGGCGCCGTCGTCCAGTACACCTTCGGCGACATCCCGGTCATCTCCAGCGCCGCCATCGTGATGCGGTTCGCCTGGATGTGGTCGGGGTGGCCGTAGAACCCGTTCTCGTCGTAGGTCACCACCACGTCGGGCCGGTAGTGGCGCATGAGTTCGGCGAGACGGGCCGCGCCCTCCTCCACGGGCGTCCGCCAGAAGGACCCGGGGGCGTCGTTGGCCGGCCAGCCCATCATCCCGGAGTCGGCGTACTCCAGCAGCTCCAGGTGGCCGACGTTCAGCACCTCGCAGCTCGCCTTGAGTTCCTGACGACGCATGGCGGCGACGGCCGCCGGATCGTGTCCGGGCTCGCCCGGCTTGACGCCCCCGGGTCCGTCACCGCAGGCGCCGTCGGTACACGTGACGAGGACCGTGCGGACGCCCTCCGCGGCGTACCGCGCGAGGACACCCCCGGTTCCGGTGGCTTCGTCATCGGGGTGGGCGTGCACCGCCATCAGCGTCAAGGGCCGGTCAACCATGAATGCCATCCTCCGGTCTGAAAAAGTGCTCGGTCCGAGTCTGCGGCACATGGGCAGACTGCCGCCCGCATTATCGGATGACCAGAGAACTTGCGCCGCCCCGTGCGCGTGCCCGGGGGCGCCGACGGCTTCCCGGCGCCCGGAGGCGGTCAGTCGACGAGGCCGAGCCGCGGCCCGCCGCGGTCGTGCAGTCGCCGGAAGAAGGCGAGCACGCCGGCGGAGCCGCCGGCCCAGGTGGCGCTCGACCGGGCCAGTCCGGCGTCCGGGAACACCGGACGGGACGGGGTGCCGCCGCTGCGGCTCAGGATGATCGCGGCGACGGTCTCGGCGGCGTTCCAGAACTCCTCGGACCCCGATGCCCGGGCGACGTCCACCATCAGGTCGCCCACGCCGGCCAGGCCGCAGCACTGGTTGACCAGGGGCATGCGCGGCGCCAGCGCGGCGCAGGTGCGCGCGGCCCGCTGGGCGAGGACGAGGTGCGAGGGTTCGCCGAGGCGGTCGGCGGCCCGGACGAGCACCGCCCCGATCCCGGCCAGGCCCCGGCACCACGAGCCGTAGCGGCGCGTCGCCCCCGGGCCGGCCGCCGCGGCGATGATGCCCGGTGTGACGGCGGCGAGGTCCGCGCAGGCCCGCCGGGCCCGGTGGAGGGCGGCCGGGTCGCCGGTCGCGCCCGCGTACTCGACCAGGAAGTACGCGACACCCGCGTCGCCGTGCGCGAGTCCCTCGCGCAGGGCGGCGCTGCCGATCCCGTCGGCGCCCGCCGGCGTCAGCCGGGCCCTGCCGGAGGCCAGCATCCGGTCGCACTCGGCGGCGACGGCGAGGTGCCGGTCGGCGAGCCGGCTGTCACCGCCGGCGAAGGCCTGCCGGGCGAGGAGCAGCCGGCCGATGCCGATTCCGGCGACGCCCTCGATCAGGTCCGCCTCCGGCGGTCCGCCGTCCGGTCCGCGGGTGGGAAGGCCCGGGGCGTCCGGCAGGTCCGGGTGGTCCGGGTGCGCTCCGGGCCCCGCCGGGGCCGGGGCCGCCCCCGCCTCGGCGAGGAAGAGCCCGACGCCGGTACGGCCGGAGTAGAAGCCCGGTGACAGGTTCCTGGACTGGCCGGCCGTCCACTGCGCCAGGGCGTCCACGGTTTCCCGCACCCCGGGCCGGTGGAGGTGGTGCAGGAGCTCCAGGCCGAGCCCCGAGCTCCCGCCGTAGACGTCCACCGGCGTCGGGATGGTCGCGCGGGCGGAGAGCACGGGGTCCGCGATCCTGCGGGCCTCGTCGACGCAGAACGCGGCCGTGTGCTCGATGACCTCCTCGGCCAGGCCGTCGTCGAAGCGGAGCCGTCCGGGGCCCCGGGACGGTCGGGACAGCCCGGACCCCCCTGACATCCCTGACACCGCCGCCGCCGCGGGTACCCCGGACACTGCCGCGGGCACTCCGGGCGCGGCGGCCCGGAGCCGGTCGGCGCCGGCGGTCCGCACGGCCGGATCGAAGCTCATCAGCTCGGCGATCCCCGCCCGGATCCACCGGTGGTCGTCGCCGGGCAGCGCCCAGGCCAGGCAGTCGAGCGTGCGGTCCCGGTTGACGGCGTCGTCGGCGTCGACGATCACCGGTTCCATCCCGGTGGCGGCGAAGCAGAGCGTGGCGCCGAGGGCGTAGTAGTCGTCGGCGGCCTCGGCCGTGCCGCCGGCCCCGCGGCGGACCGGGCCGCTGTAGCCGGGGGTCGAGCCGTCCGGGCCGGCGCCGTCCAGTGCGCTGATCCCGAAGTCGATCACCTGGCACCGGTCCGTGGCGTCGAGCACCACGTTGCCGGGCTTGAGATCGCGGACGACCACGCCCCGGAGGTGGATGCCGTCCAGGACGCGGAGGAGCTGGGCGGCCAGGTCGGGCACCGTGCGCGACGGCCGGGCCGGGTCGGGCCGGTACGGGCCGTTCTCCTGGACCTCCCGCCGCAGGTCCCGGCCGCCGCAGCTGGTCATCACCAGGTACTCGTCCGAGCGGTGCCGGAAGTAGTCGAGCGCGCGGGGCACGCCGGGGACGGCGTCGAGCGCGGCCAGGACCGTGCGCTCGTTGCGCAGCCGGTCGCGGGTGTCAGCCCCGGACTCGTCCTCGGCCACGAAGGCCCGTGCCTGCTTGACGACCACCGGCTGCCCGGTGACCAGGTCGACCGCGCGGTAGACGTTGCCCTGCGGCTTGCGCACGATGCCGCCGGTGACCTGGTAGCGTCCACCGCCGAACCCGGCGGAGGAGCGCGGCCCGGCGTCGTGCCCGGGCCGGTTCTCGAACGGATCCTCGGCCCACGGCGGGCAGCGGTACGAACCGCCGGCCAGGCCGTCGTACGCCCGGCCGTCCGGGCCCACCATGACCGACTCCAGCCGCCCGCTCCGGCCGGTCCGGTAGTCGCCCGTGAAGGGCCCGTAGCGGTAGTAGACGGGGGCGGCCGGATCGACCCGCCGGTCGCTGACGATCTGCGGGCCCTCCCGGCCGCGCAGTACGGCGACGAGTTCGTCGGCGAGCCCGACGAGGACGCCGGGTGCCGGGTATACCGTCATCGCCTTCCCGACGGCACCCGCGCTCGACACGCCGGAGTTGATCTCGCGCAGGGTCCCCGGGCTCCGGGCCCACTTCGCGTGGCAGACGTGACGCGACAGCACCGGCAGGACGAGGCCGGTCACGGCCTCCAGGTCGCCGGGCCGGGCCGAGACGTGCAGCTTCCAACCGTGGTCCATCGCCGGCATCCGCGGATCGTTCAGGTACGACCAGGTGTCATCGGACCATCCGCTTCGGCCGGCGATGGACTCGGTCACGTCAGAGGTCGCAGGCGAAGCGGGTGGTGGCGGTCACCCACGGGTCGGCGAGACACGCCGTGGCGTCGTGGTCGCTGCGGTCGTCGTCCTCGAACAGGATGAACTCGTCGTCGACCACCAGCGGTCCCGCGTCGCGGATCTCGTTGATCACGGCAGTGGGCATGTGACGCCTCCAGGTCTTGTCGTGCGTCCTGCGGCGGCGCGGGTCGCGGCCGCCGCGGACCTCCGGGCCCGATGGGGCCGGAGTCCTGATCCACGAAGGTAGGTAGGAATGATTGGTCTGACAAGGGGTCAGAACGCGTCAACTTCACAGGGTGAGCACATCCGTGGAGGAACGGTGTGCCCGTTTCCGTCGTCGACCGTCCGTCATCGTCAGGGCCGATGGCGGACGATGACGGAGGTCGGCGCGTAGGCGGCCGCCGCCGGAGCGGGCGCCCGGGCAGCGGCCCAGGGCGGGCGCAGGGGTCGTCCCGGCCGGACGGCGGGCCGGACCCGGAAGGCCCCCGCGGCCTCCGGGGCGGCGGCCGGCGGCCGGGTGCGGGCGGTCACCGGTCCGGCTCCGGGGGTCGTTCCTCCAGCAGCCGGTGGAGGAGTCCGTCCAGGTCGAGGTGCCCGGGCTCCGAGCCGAAGGGCACGATCCGCTCGGTGGCGGCGAGGAAGGCTCTGACCGAGGCGGCCTCCGCACGGAGCACGACCGTGCCGTTCTCGCCACCCAGTGCGATGAAGAGGGTCTGCGCGGTGGCGCCCGTGCCCGGGTGGACGGAGACGTCGCCCGTGCCGGCCCGGGCGTCCATGCCCGCCGCCAGCAGGTCGCGGGCGAACATCCAGGTGATCGGCTCGTCCAGGTCGGTGTGGTTGTCCAGGTACACCGCGTACGGCTCCGCGGGGTCGTAGCGCAGGCAGGCGGCGACCGAGACGGTGATGCCGGGGCAGACGACGGCCCGGAGTTCCAGCGGCACGGCGCAGGACCCGGCGGGCGTGCGCTGGGAGGGGACGCGCGGGGTCTCCGGGCAGGTCATGCGTCCTCCCCGGGGTGCAGGGCGACGGCGGTGCGGCCGTGGCGGAAGAGCTGCGGGGGTTCGGTCAGGTGGCGCCACTCCTGGTCGGGCCGGCCGGGCACCATCCGTCCGGCGTCGAGCCAGAGCAGGGCGAGCCGGGCGAAGATCGGGGATTCGCGCAGGACCGCGTCGTGCAGGACCGCTTCATGCAGAATCGTTTCGTCAAGGGCGCTGCCGCTCGCCCGGAAGTCTGAACTCATACCGGGAACAACGAGCGGGGCCAGCTCCGGCAACACCTCCTTCGGGCGTTGTGCGGCAGTGGCCCGCTCCGGAGGCCGTGGCCCGGTCCGGCGGCGGCGGCCCGGTCCGGCGACGTGGCCCGTCCGGCGGGGGCGTGCAGAGGTGGGCCCGCACGCCGGCCCGCCGGTCGTGGCGTGCAGTGGGCGGGCCCACCCGGGCTCAGCAGGGGCCGTCGTCGGACCAGACGCCCCACTGCCCGCCGGCGGACGGGTTCTCGTTCAGCGTCCACCACTTGGCGTGGTACTTGTGGCCGCCGTACGACACCTTGGCGCCGCCGGTGTACGTGGTGGCGGCGCTCCACGCCGGATCGGTGCAGGCCCCGGGCGAGGAGCTGGTGGGCGGCGGGGTGGTCGGGGGAGTGGTGGGCGGGGTGGCCCCGGCGAACCGCACGGTGAACTTGGTGAAGTCCCAGTCGTTCTGCGCCACGCTGGAGCACGACCCGGAGAGCCCCGGGTCGACCGTCCCCGGGCACTGCCGGTCCCGGTTGACCGACCAGTAGGTGTACCGGGCCAGCTTGTGCGCGAGCGCGAAGTCCAGCACGGTCTGGAAGTCGGCCTGCCGGAAGTACTCCGCGGCGTCGGTCCGGCCGTTCATCAGCGAAACGCCCTCGTGTGCATAGGCGTTGGCCTCGGTCCAGCCGAAGGTGGTCTGCAGGATCCGGTTGAAGCTCACCAGGGCGTCGGTCTGTGCCGCCGCGCCGTTGAACCCGCCGTCGAACGGCATGATCGAGTAGTTGTCCGGCGTGAAGCCCTGCGACTTGGCCTCGTTGAGCATCTGCTGCCCGAACCACCCGGTGCCGGCGTTGGTCCCGGCCGTGGTGATCGAGACGTAGAGCCCGGGGTTGTCCCGCTGGAGGATCCGGGCCGCCCCGATCTCGTTGCGGATCGCGGCCGTGTTCTCGTACTCCGGCTCCTCCAGGTCGAAGTCGATCGCCTTCAGGCCGTACTTGGTGACCACCTTCTGGTAGCCGGCCGCCGTGGCCTCCGGGGTTCCGCAGGTCTGGCCCAGCTTGGTGCCGCCGTAGCCGCCGACCGAGACCGAGACGTCGCCGCCCTTGGCCCGGATCGTCTGGATCACCGCCGGCATGGCGGTGTCCGTGTCGATCGAGGAGGTGCCGCCCCAGGCCGGCGAGCACCCGCCCTTGTCCAGGATGAAGGCCAGCTGGAACGCCTTCTGCCCGGTCGCGTCCATCACCGCCGCCGCGTCCGGCGGGCTGTTGTCCTCGGGCATCAGGTAGGGCGCCGAGGCGTACCAGTTGCTGCCGAGCCCGGTGGCGGCCGACGCCGCGTCGACCGCGGCCACCGCCGACCCGCTCCCGGCGAGCGCCGCGAGCCCGCCGGCCACCAGCCCGAGCACACCGACTGCCGCGACCACGGCCCGCCGGTGCCTGCGCCGGTGCTGCGCCCCGGTTTGCCGCCCGGGCTGTTGTGCCAACTGCTGTGGGGGAAGAGCACGTTCCATGGGAGACCTCTCAAGGAAACGGCAGGGGAGGCCCACCCGCGCCAACAGTGGGGGAGACGCGTCGGGCCCCGGGGAGGCCGACGGCGACGCCGCGTCGCCGAAGACCTCCACTGGTATAGACCTGTCCCGAGGGGGCGTCAACCCCGAAACGGTCAAGTCGACTTCGCCGGGAAGGGCGGTGTGCGCCGGCCGCCCGGCGGACGGGTGGCTCAGCCCCCTGCCGAGCGGACGGCCGCCAGCAGCCCGTTCACCGCGGGGGACCAGGGCCGGCCGCCCGGTCCCGTGAGCGTCAGGGACCGGTGGACGGCGGGGCGGATCGGGACGAGGACGCAGTCGGCCGGCAGCATCGGCTGCGCCAGCGCGGGCATCACCGAGACCCCGACACCGGCGTGCACCATGCCGATCAGGGTGTTGAGGTCGCGGATCCGGTGCCGGGGCGCGAACCGGACGCCGGCCCGGCGGTAGGCCTCCCGGATGTGGCGCTCACACCCGCCCTCGGAGAGCAGGAAGTCGTCGTCCTCCAGGTCGGCCACGTCGACGGCCGGCTCCCCCGCGAGCGGGTGGTCACGGCGCAGCAGCGCGTGCATCGAGTCCGCGCCGAGCGCCACCGACCCGGGCGGCACCGGGTCGGCGTCCACCAGTACGGCGGCGTCCACCGTGCCCGCCTCCAGCCAGACGGCCAGCTCGTCGTCCTCGCCCTCGAAGACGCTGACGGTGAGGCGGGGGTGCGCCGCCCGCCAGTCGCGCAGGAGCCCGGGCAGCAGGCCCTGGCAGACGGTGGTCGGCGCGGCCAGCCGGACGGTGCCGGTCAGGCCGCCCGAGTGCCGGGTGGCGATGGTGCGCACGGCCGCCGCGGAGGCGACCGCCGTCCGGGCGTGCGGGAGGATCTGCTCGCCCAGCGGGGTCGGTCGGGCCGGCGCGGTGCGGTGCAGGACGGGCGCGCCGAGGGTGCGCTCCAGCGCGGCGACCGCGTGCGAGACGGCGGACTGGCTGATGCCGAGCTCCGCCGCGGCCGCGCCGAACCCGCCCGCGTCGGCCACCGCGATCAGCGCCCTGAGCTGGGCGAGATTGACCTCCGAGGCCATGAGACTTCCTCATCCGTGCGGCATCACCACTTGTTGGACTCATGCTCCGGCCTCGGGCGACCCTCTGTCCACGGGCACGCGGGTGTACGGCACACGGGTGCACGGCACACGGGTGCACGGCACACGGGCGTACGGGCACGAACGCTCGTCGTGCGAAGGCCCGTTCGTGCGAAGGCCCGCGTGGGCGAAGGCAGGAGAGAGGACGAGTGGTCGGGGTGCGGCGCTGGTGGCCGGGGTTCGTGGCACTGTCGGCGATCTGGGGTGCGAGCTTCGCGCTCATCAAGGTGGCCGTCGACGCGGGGGTGCCCCCGCTGTGGGTGGCGTGCTGGCGCTGCGTCCTCGGGGCGGCGGCGCTCTGGGCGATCCTCGCGCTGCGCCGCGAGCCCGCCCCGCGCGACCTCGCCACCTGGGGCCACTCGGCGGTGGCCGCACTGCTGCTCAACGCGGTGCCGTTCGCCCTCTTCTCCTACGGCGAGACCCGGGTCAGCTCGGTGCTGGCCGGGGTGGTGAACGCGACCACCCCGCTGTTCACGCTGGTCTTCGCGGTCCTCGTGGTGCCCGGGGAGCGGCGCCCGGGCCCGCGCCGCCTCGCCGGGCTCGGCCTGGGCTTCGCCGGGGTGCTGACCCTCCTCGGGGTGTGGCGCGGCCCCGGCCCGGGCGGGGTGACCGGCGGCCTCGCCTGCCTGGCCGCGACCTGCTGCTACGGCGCCGGCTTCGCCTACCTGCGCCGCCACCTCTCCGGACGCCCGCACTCGGCCACCGGCCTCTCCGCCGTGCAGATCGCCTGCGCCGCCGCCGAGTCGGCCCTGGTCGCCCCGTTCGCCGCCGGCGCCCCGCGCTGGCCGGGTGCGGGTCCGGCCGCCGCCCTGCTGGCCCTCGGCGCGCTCGGCACCGGCGTCGCCTACATCCTCAACCTCACCCTGGTCCGCACCGCCGGTACGGTCGTGGCCGCCGCCGTCACCTACGTCACTCCGCTCTGGTCGACCGCCCTCGGAGCCCTCCTGCTCGCCGAACCCGTCGGCTGGAACGCCCTCCTGGGCGGCCTGGCCGTGATCGCCGCCGTCGCCCTGACCCGGCAGCCGGTCGTGCCCGCGGCGTCGCCCGCGTCGACTGCCTCGACCGCGTCGACTGCCCCGACCGCGTCGCCTGCCCCGGCCGCTGCGCCGAAGGGCCGTCAGACGGTCGGTTAGGCTGGCCGGATGGGGGAGAACCGGTCGGACGAGGGACAGCAACCCGTCGCCGTCCGGGCGGCCCTGCGCGCGCGGCCGCTGCGCTTCCTCCGGTCGTCCACCCCCTGGCGCTGCTGGGCGCACGTGCTCAGCGGAGCGGTGCTCGGTCTCGTGCTGCTCGTCGTCCTGGTCGTGCTGTTGGCGGCGGGCCTCGCACTGTCCGTGGTCGGCGTCGGCCTGTTGGTGCTGCCGGCCGTCGCCGTCATCGGCCTGCCGGTCGGGGCCCTGGAACGCCGCCGGCTGCGGCTGGTCGAGCCGGTGCCCGTGCCCGATCCGCACCGCCCGCTGCCCGGGGCCGGCCGCCGGGCCCGTCTCCGCACCCGGCTGCGCGAGCGGGCCACCTGGCGCGAGCTCGGCTACACCGCCCTGTTCGCGCTGCCGCTGGCCGCCGCGGACCTCGGCCTCACCGCCCTGCTGGTCTTCTCCGCGGCGCTGGTCTGCTCCCCGGTCGTGGTCTGGGCGCTGGCCCCCGAGACGGTGATGCTGATCCCCGGACAGGCGGTCCCGGGCCCGGTGGAGGCCCTGCCCGCAACCGCCGTCGGCCTGGCCGGGCTGCTGCTCTGCGCCTACGCGGGCACGTTGCTGACCGTCGGCCGGGTCCGGCTGGTCCGCTTCCTGCTCGGCCCCCGGGACGAGGACCTCGGCCGGCAGGTCCTCGAACTCACCCGCTCCCGGGCCCGCCTGGTCGACGCCTTCGAGGCCGAGCGCCGCCGCATCGAACGCGACCTGCACGACGGCGCCCAGCAGCAGCTCGTCGCGCTCAGCATGACCCTCGGCCTGGCCGCGTACGAGTTGGGCGGGCACGGCGGGCACGGCAGGCACGACGGGGGCAGCGAGGGTGACGCCGCTGACGGCCGGGCGGCCGCGCTGGTCGAGCGGGCGCGCGACGAGGCCCGGCAGGCGCTGGAGCAGCTGCGCGGCCTGGTCCGGGGCATCCACCCGCAGGTGCTCACCGACCACGGGCTGGCCGCCGCCGTCACCGAAGTCGCGCTGCGCCACCCGATCCCGGTCGCGGTCGACATCGACCTGCCGGCGAGGCTGCCCGGCCCGGTCGAGACGACGGCGTACTTCACCGTCACCGAGGCGCTCACCAACGCCGCCAAGCACAGCGGGGCCGCCGCGATCACCGTCCGCGGCCGGGTCGAGGGCGGCCGGCTGGTGGTCCAGGTGACGGACGACGGCCGCGGCGGGGCCGACCCGGCCACCGGGGCCGGGCTGCAGGGGCTGGCCGACCGGGTGGCGATCCTGAGGGGAAGGCTGATGGTGACCAGTCCGATCGGCGGGCCGACCAGGCTGCGGGTGGAGGTGCCGTGCTCCGGATAGTCATCGCCGAGGACGCCGTGCTGCTCCGGGCCGGGCTGGTCGAACTGCTCACCCGCGGCGGGCACCGGGTGATCGCCGCCGTCGGCGACGCGACCGCGCTGGCCGCCGCGGTGGACGCGGACCGGCCGGACGTCGTCGTCACCGACGTCCGGATGCCGCCCGACTTCCACGACGAGGGCCTGCGCGCCGCCCTCGAACTGCGCGACCGGCACCCGGGGCTGCCCGTCCTGGTGCTCTCCCAGTACGTGGCCACCCCGTACGCGACCCGGCTGCTCGGCGCGGCCGGTGCGCAGTCGGCCGGGCTCGGCTACCTCCTCAAGGACCGGGTCGGCGAGGTCGCCGACTTCCTGGACGCGTTGCGGCGGGTGGCCGCCGGGCAGACCGTGATCGACCCGGACGTGGTCCGGGTGCTGCTCCGGCAGCAGTCGCCGCAGCGGCCGTTGGCCCGGCTGACCCCGCGCGAGCGGGAGGTGCTCGGGCTGATGGCGGAGGGGCTGAACAACCAGGCCATCGGCGGGCGGCTGAGCATCACGGAGGCCTCGGTGGTCAAGCACTGCGGCAACATCTTCATGAAGCTGGACCTCGACCCGGCGGCGGGCAACCGGCGGGTGCTGGCCGTCCTGGCTCACCTGCGCGGCGAGTAGGGCGCGCCGGCGGCCGTGCGGTCCGGTGCGGGACGTTCCGCGTCCGCGCGGTCCGCCCCCGGCTGGCCCGCCCCGGGGTGCTCCCCGTCCGCGCGGTCCGCCTCCCGGTGCTCCCCGTCCCGGTGGTCCGCCTCACGGTGGTCCGGGTCGAGCAGCCCGGCCAGCCGGCGGGCCGACGTCTCCCAGGACCACTCCTGCTGCACCCAGCGTCGTCCGGCCGCCCCCGTCCGGGCCCGCTCGGCGGCCGGCGCCCGCAGCAGCCGCCCGACCGCCGAGGCGACCACGGCGGGGCTGCGGCCGTCGACGACCGTGCCGGTGACCCCGTCGAGCACCGCGTCGGGCGCGCCGCCCGAGCGGCCCGCGACCACGGGCAGCCCGGCGGCCGCGGCCTCCAGGAAGACGATCCCGAGCCCCTCGGCCTCCAGCCCGGCCCGCCGGGTGCGGCAGGGCATGGCGAAGACGTCCGCCGCCGCGTAGTGGGCCGCCGTCGCGGCGTGCTCCCGGCCGCCGGCGAAGACCACCGACCCGGGTTCGGTGTGCTGCCGGGCCAGCGCGCGCAGCCGCCGCTCGTCCGGGCCGCGTCCGACCAGCACCAGGACGGTGCCGGGTGCGGCCCGCCGGATCAGCGGGAGCGCGCGGATCAGGACGTCCTGGCCCTTGCGCGGGACCAGCCGGGCGACGCAGAGGACCACCGGCCCGCCGGCGCGCGCACCGTCGCCGGACGGGCGGAACAGGCCGGTGTCGACGCCGGGCACGAGCCGCTCCAGCCGGGCCCGCGGTCCGAGCGCCGGGGCGATCCTGGCCCGGGTGTACTCGCCCAGGTAGGTGACCACGTCCACGCTGTCGCCGATCCGCCGCAACAGCCGGCGGGCGCCCGGGGTGCGCGCCCACCAGATCTCGTGGCCGTGCGTGGTGGCGACCGTCCGCCCGATCCCCGGGGCCTGACGCCGCAGGCCGGGTGTCATCGCGGCGAGCGGGGCGGCGGCACCGAACCAGACCCGGTCGCAGTCGTTCGCGCGGGCGATCTCGGCGGCCCGGCGGGTCACCCGGCGGGTCGGCAGCAGCATCCGGGACCGGTCGCGGACCACCGGGAAGGGAAGGCCGGCGTCGTACGCGGCCGCGCCCGGTTCGGCCGAGGTGTAGACGACGACCTCGCCGGCGGGCAGCCGGGTGGCCAGGGCGTGGACGAAGGTCTCTATGCCGCCCTGCCGGGGCGGGAAGTCATTGGTGACGACGAGTGTGCTGGCCATGGAGTCGGTGCAACCTCGGTTCGGCGGTCGGTTCGGCGGTCGGTTCGGCGGTCGGTTCGGCGGTCGGTGGAGTGGGGGAGGTGGGTGGAGTGAGGGGAGGTCGGTGGGGGGCCGAGGGCCGGCGCGGTCCGGGGGAGCGGCGCCGTACGGGGAGAGGGCCGGGGGACGGCGGGTACCCGGGCCCAGACGACGAGCACGAGCGGCAGGGCCAGGTAGCCGAACCGCCCGGCGGGTGCGAGCAGGAAGGCCAGGCAGAGCCCGAGCGCCAGCCGGTCGGCGGCGCCCGCGGCGTCCCGCGGCGGGTGCACCGCCAGTGAGCCGGCGACGGCCAGGCCGGCGAGCAGCAGCAGGCCGACGGCGGCGTACCAGCCGGCCGGGCCGAGGTCCGCAAGCAGTCGCCCCGGCAGCGGGCTGCCGGCCGGCGTCGGCAGCCCGCCGCGTCCGGTGGGGAAGGCGAACACCTGCCGCACCAGTGGACCGGGTGAGCGCAGCGCCACCGGCAGCACCAGGGCGGCCGTACCCGCCACCGCGACGGCCGTCCCGCGCAGCGCGGCCCGCCGGCCGACGGTGGCGGCCAGCAGCGCGGCCGTGACCGCGACCGCCGGCCAGGCCGTCCACTTGAGCGAGCAGGCCAGGGCGAGCGCGAGACCGGCCGCGCCCGGGCGGCCCCGGGCGGCGAGGGCGAGGGCCAGGCAGCAGAGACCGGTCATCGGCAGGTCGACCCCGCTGACGCAGAGCGGCAGCGCGACCAGCGGCGAGGCGGCCAGCAGGGCGAGCCCGCGCCGGTACGGACGGCCCGTGGCCCAGAGACAGCCGAGGAACACCGCGGCGCACCAGAGCCGGGCGTCGCCGAACAGCCGGGCCGGCCACCCGTCCGCCCCGAGCAGGGCACGCGGCAGGCCCAGCAGCGCCATGGCCGGCAGGTAGGGCGTGTAGTCGGTCACGGTCAGCGGCTCGGCCAGGTACGGCGAGCCGTGTTCCAGGAGCAGCGCGGCCGACCGTTCGATCACGATGACCTCGCTCTGCCCCTGCCCGGTGAGCGCCAGCCCGAGCAGCGGTACGACGACGGCGCCGGCCGCCGCGACCGCCACCGACACCGGCCGGGCCCGCCGCCAGGGCACCACGAGCACGGCAACGGCCGCCGCCAGATAGCCGGTTGCCGCGACGGCGCCCCAACTGCGGTGCGGCGCGAGCCCGGAGGCGAACGGGAACGCGCCCGCCCAGCCGGCTGCCGCGAGCCAGCCGGCGAACCACCCGGCTCGTCGGCCGAACAGGTCTGCGGGGTGGGTGAGTTGTCGGATGGTGGGCCGCCTGCCGGCCCGGTGGATCAGCACCCTTCCATTGCAGCGGCGCGGCCGGGCGGGGTCATGACGGCCAGGTCGAGACCCGGGGTCGGGTTTCCCCTACCATCAACCCCGTTCGTGCTGACGTTCGGTGGCGATCGAGTCACGTTCGGTGGCCGGAGGCCGATATCGTGGACTCCGTGGTGAGGTCCTGGGATGCGGCGGTGGAGCGGGCGCAGGAGCGGCTGGGGTCGGCGCCCCGGTTGCGGGCGGTGGAGGAGGGCGACGGCCGGCGGTTCGCGCTCTGGGACCTCGCGTCCCGGGCCGAAGGGGAGCTGGCGGAGCCGGTCGACCCCGAGGATCTGGGCACGGACGCCGAGCGGGCGCTGCGCGAACGGCTCGGCGAGAGCGGCCGGGAGTGGCCGGACGGCGAGCTGTACCGGCGCCGTTACTGGGTGCTGGACGAGACCGGCGGGCGGCCCGTCGGCACGGTGGCGGTCGACAACTGGACGAAGGGACCGGGCCAGTTGGCCGTCTCCTCCGTCTACCTGCGCCGCTGCGCCCGTGGCCGCGGGCTGGCCGCGGCCGCGCTGGACGAGGTCTACCGGGCCGCCACCGCCGAAGGCCTGCCCGGCTACCGGCTGGAGGCCCACTGGACCTGGCAGCACGCCGTGCGCTACTACCTCCGCCGCGGTCTCTGGGCGGTCTCCTGGAAGCACGCCCTCGGCCTCGCCCGGATGCCCCAACTCCCGCCCTACCGGGTGGCGGACGAGGACGACCGGCTGGTCCTGCTGGTCGCCGACGGGCCGCACGGCTGGGTGCCGCTGCTCGCCGCCGGCCGCGAGGGCCGCTGGCTCCGGCTGGACGAGACGGCCGCGTACCGGCAGAGCGAAGGCTGGGTCCACGCCTTCGCCCGCTCGACCCTGGCCCTCCATCTCGCCCTGGCCGGCCGCCCCCTGGTCCGCGGCCCGCAGTGGTGGGCCGAGGCCTGGCGCTGGGCGGACACCGGCGAACCGGAGGGGCTGGCGTACCGGATCGAGCACTTCGAGCAGCCCGCCCGTACCGGTGGCTCCCGTATGGGCGGCCCCCGTGACACGGGCTCCCGCGCCGCCGGCTCCCCCGTGTCCGGCGCCCCGGGGGTGCGGCTGGGAGACTCGGTGGATGGCTGAGATCGAGATCGACGGCGTGCCGGCCGATGCCGGGCAGGTCGCGGCCCTGGGGCTGCTGAACTACGGGCACTTCACCACCCTGCGCGCCGAGGCCGGCCGGGTGCGCGGCCTGACGCTGCACCTGGACCGCCTGGTGCGGGACGGCCGGACGCTGTTCGGCACCGGTCCGGACCGCGAGGTGCTGCGGCGGCGGATCCGCAGCGTACTGCCGACGGACGGGTCGGCGGTGATCGTCCGGGTCACGGTGTTCGACCCGGCGCTGGGCCCTGAACGCCCGGGGGCCGACGCCGCGCCCCGCCTGCTGGTGACCACGCGCCCGGCCCCGGCAGCAGCTCCCGCGCCCCTGAGGGTCCGCACCACCGAGTACCGGCGCGAGCTGCCGGAGGTGAAGCACGTCGGACTGTTCGGTCTGGTCCGGCAGCGCCGGCTGGCGCAACTCGACGGCTACGACGACGCGTTGCTGGTCGGCCCGGACGGTCTGGTCACCGAGGGCGCGACCTGGAACGTCGGATTCCACGACGGGCGGCAGCTGGTCTGGCCGGAGGGCGAGGCGCTGCCCGGCGTCACCGCCGCCCTGCTCGGCCGCGCCCACCCGGGCCCGCAGTGGCGCGGGCCCGTCGCCGCCGGGGACCTGGGCCGGTTCGAGGCCGCGTTCGCGCTCAACGCGGGTGTCGGCGTCCGCCCGATCGCGGCGGTCGACGGCACCGCCTTCGACCCGGCCCACCCCGTCCTCGCCGCCCTGCGCACCGCGTACGAGCGGATCGAGGCCGAGGAGGTCTGACCCCGGAGCGGCCCGATCGCGAGCGGATCGAGGCCGAGGGGCCCGGCCAGCCCCGGAGCGGCCTGGTCCCGAGGAGCCCGACCCGGCAGCGGCCCGAACCCGTGCGCAGGCCCGGCCTGCGGATGCCCGACCCCGCGGGGTCCGGCCCGAAAGGGCGGGCAAGGGTGGGGAAAACCCCACCCCGCGTCCGCCAGTGGCCTCCATGGTGGCTCCGGGAAGGCCTTCCTAGGCTGGAACACGTCGATGACCAGCGACGATTCCCTAAGGAAGGCCCACCATGGCACCCCGCCGCGACCGCCGCCCGACCGAGCACACCGGGCAGACCGAGCAGTACGGGCGCCCCGCCCACGCCGCGATCGAACTGCGGGCGGTCCGACGCAGTTACGGGCGCGGCGCCGAGGCGGTGCACGCCCTGCGCGGCGTCGACCTGGCGCTGGAGCGCGGCACCTTCACCGCGGTCATGGGGCCGTCCGGCTCCGGCAAGAGCACCTTCCTGCAGTGCGCGGCGGGCCTGGACCGCCCGGACGGCGGCGAGGTGTACCTGGGCGGCGAGGAGATCACCCGGCTGAGCGAGAACCGGCTCACCAAGCTGCGCCGCAGCCGGATCGGCTTCGTCTTCCAGTCCTTCAACCTGCTGCCCTCGCTGACGGTGCTGCAGAACGTGCTGCTGCCGCAGCGACTGGCCGGCGAGCGCCAGGACCGGGGCAGGGCGCGGGAGCTGCTGGCCCAGGTCGGCCTCGGCGAGCACGCCGGGCGTCGGCCCGGGCAGCTCTCCGGCGGTCAGCAGCAGCGCGTCGCGATCGCCCGCGCGCTGATCACCGGCCCCGACGTGGTCTTCGCCGACGAGCCGACCGGCGCGCTGGACACCCGGACCGCGCACGAGGTGCTCGGCCTGCTGCGGAACGCCGTGGACACCATGGGCGCGACCGTCGTCATGGTGACCCACGACCCGGTCGCCGCCTCCTTCACCGACCGCGTGCTCTTCCTGGCCGACGGCGCGCTCGCGGGCGAGCTGCACCACCCGGACCCGCAGGCCGTCGCGGACCGGATGGTCAGGCTGACCGCGCGCCCGGTGGGGGTGGCCGCATGAGCAACGGACTGGCGCGCGCCTCGGTGCGCTTCCGGCCCGCGTCGTTCGCGGGCACCTTCATCGCCCTGGTGTTCGGCGCGGCCGTCATCACGGCCTGCGGCACCCTGCTGCAGACCGGCCTCACCGCGAGCGTGGCGCCGGTGCGCTACGCGCAGACCCCGGTGGTGGTCGCGGCCGACCCGAACGTGTCGGTCACCCGCAAGGTCGCCGACGGGACCGAGACCACGAAGCAGGCCGTGCCCGAGCGGGCCCGGGTGGACGCGGCCCTGGCCGGGCGGATCGCCGCCCTGCCGGGCGTCGCGTCGGCCCGTCCGGACACCGCCTTCCCCGTCCCCGCGGGCGCCACCGGCGGCCTGCCCGGCCTGACCGGCCGCGGCTTCGCCTCGCTCGGCATCGCCGGCCCGGACGAGCGGCCGGCCGAGGGCCGCGCCCCCGGCACCGGCGAGGTCGTCCTCGACGCCGACACCGCCCGCGCCGCCCACCTCGCGCCGGGCGCCACCGTGACGCTCACCGCGCCCGGCGGCACCGGCACGTACCGGGTCTCCGGCCTCGCGGCGGCGCCGGGCGGCGGCCCGCAGGCCTGGTTCGCCGACGCCGTCGCCGACCGGCTCTCCGGCCACCCGGGAACGGTGGACGCGATCGCCGTCCAGCCCCGCGACGGCGTGGACCGCAGGACGCTCGCCGACCAGGTCCGCCAGGCCGTCGGCGGCGCTGCGACGGTGTTCACCGGCGACGCCCGCGGCGCCGTCGAACAGCCTGCGCTCAACGAGAGCCGCACCATGCTGACCGCGCTCGGCGGCTCCTTCGGCGGCATCGCCACCATGACCGCCGTCTTCGCCGTGATGAGCACCGTCGCCCTGGCCACCGGTCAGCGCGCCCGCGAGTTCGCCCTGCTCCGCGCGATCGGCGCCACCCCGCGCCAGATCCGCCGCACCATCGCCACCGAGGCGGTGCTGGTCGCGCCCGTCGCCGGTGCGCTCGGCATCCTGCCCGGACTGGCCCTGGCCCGCTGGTGGTTCGGCGAGATGGCCTCCCGCGGCGCCGTTCCCGGGGACGTCGCGCTCTCCGTCGGCCCGCTGCCGATGCTCGCCTCCGTCGCCACCTGCACGCTCGCCGCGCTGGCCGCCGGATTCCTCGCCGCCCGCGGGCCGGCCCGGCTGCGCCCGGGGCAGGCGCTCGGGGCGGCGGCCGTCGAGCCCGCCCGGCCCGGCAAGGTGCGGACCGTAGCCGGGCTGCTCCTCGCCGCCGGGGGCGTCGCGCTGGCCGCCGTCGCCACCGGCCTGGACGGGATGAACGCCGCCAACACCGCGCTCGGCGTGGTGATGTGCTTCCTGATGGCCGTCGCGCTGCTCGGCCCCTGGGTGGCCCGGGCCGCCGCCGGGGTGCTCGGCGCCCCGCTGCGGGCGGCCGCCGGCGCGCCCGGCTCGCTGGCCGCCGACAACACCCGGGCCAACGCCCGCCGGCTGGCCTCCGCGATCACGCCGATCGTCATGGTCACCGCCTTCTGCGGCACCCTGCTCTTCATGCAGAGCACCGTCCGCCACGTCACCGGCGAGCAGGTCCGCACCGGCATCACCGCCGACCACGTGGTCGGCCCGGCCGGTCCGGGTCTGCCCGCCGCCACCGCCGCGCGGGCGGCCGGGGTGCCCGGGGTGGAGGCGGCCGTCGGCGTGCTGCGCACCGGCGCCGTCTACCGCGCCGGCGACATGCCGGCCACCGCCACCGCCCTCGGCGTCAACGGCGACCCGGCGAAGCTGACCCGGGTCCTCGACCTCGGGGTGCGCAGCGGCTCGCTCGCCGACCTCGGCCGTTCGGCCGACACCGTCGCCCTGGACACCGCGCTCGCCGACACCCTCGGCGTCAAGGTCGGCGACCGGGCCCCGCTCTGGCTCGGCGACGGCACCCCGGTCCGGCCGACGGTGGTCGCCACCTACGAACGCGGCCTCGGCTTCGGCCAGGTGCTGCTGCCGCGGGCGGCCGTCGCGGCGCACGTCACGGCCGGGTACGACAGCCAGGTGCTGGTCGCGGACGCGCCCGGCGCCGACCGGGCCGCCGTCGCCGCCGGGCTGGCGGCGGCGGCCGGTCCCACCGGGGCCGGCGGCGTCACCGTCACCGACCGGGCCGGGTACGCCGCGCAGGCCGACCGGGCCCAGGAGATCAGCGCCTGGGCGAACACCGTGATGGCCGGCGTGCTGGGCGGCTTCGCGGCCGTCACCGCCGCCAACACCCTGGTGATGACGGTGCTGGACCGGCGCCGCGAGGTGGCGCTGCTGCGCCTGGCCGGGACGACCCGGCGGCAGGTGCGCGGCATGATGCGCTGGGAGGCGCTGCTGGTCGCCGCGACCGGCCTGGCGGTCGGCGGGGTGATCGCCTGGATCACGCTGGTCCCGATCACCCGGGGCATTGCCGGTGCCGCCCCGCACGTCCCGGCCGGCACCGCCCTGCCGCTGGCCGCGGGTGCCGTGCTGCTCTGCCTCGGCGCGACCGGTCTGCCGGCCCGCGCACTGCTCCGGACCCGCCCGGTGGCGGCGGGCGGTGGCAAGCAGTAGCGGGTACCCGGGGTGGCCTGCGGGCCGCTGCGGGCTCACGGACCAACGGGCGGTGCGCGACCACGGCGTACCGCCCGTTCGGGTGAGAAACGGGCCCCGGAACGGCGCAAGGGGGTGGCTGCGGGCATCAACACCGTTCAGGTGCGCTGATCGTGATGTCGGATCAGCTACGCTCGCCGCCGCGCCGTCCGGGGCCGAGCCGCCTCCGGGGGCGTTTCCCGTTCCCTCCGCCCGGTCCCTCCGTCCGTCCCTCCTGCAGCCCGTTCCTTCAGCCCGTTTCGCCGGGCCGTTCCGTCCGCCCCTTCCGTGTGCCGTTCCGCAGGCCCGTCCCCGGTGCCCCGCCCCCGCCGCCCCGGCCGAGCAGAGAGAAGCCCTCCATGAGCAGTCCTCCCGTGGCCCCCGCCCCCCGTTGGCCGCTGATCCTGCTGCGGGCGACCGCCACCGCGCCGGCCGTCCTGGCCCTCCTGCAGACCGTGCTCGCCGCCGGCTTCCTCAACGGCCACTACGAGGCACTGGCGATGCACGCGGCGGGCGCGACGGCGCTGGCCGCCGTCGCGGTCTGCCAGCTGGTGGCGGGAGTGCTGGTCCGGTGGCCCGGCCGCGGCCCGCGCTGGCCGCTCGGCGTCTCGGCGCTGCTGACGGCTGCGGTGATGCTGCAGATCGGCCTCGGCTACAACCGCGCGCTGGGCCTGCACGTGGTGCTCGGCGTGCTGCTGGTCAGCGGCACCCTGTTCGCCCTGGTCGGCGCCTGGCGGCAGCCGCTGCCGGCCCGCTCGCCCGCCCCCGCCGGAGCGGGCGGCCCCGAAGACGCCGACGGTGCCGGCCTGCTACCCCGGCCGGGAGGGCACGTGGGGGTGGCCCCGTGAACCGCCGACGGTTCCTGGGCATCGGCGCGGCCGCGGTCGGCGCGGGCGCGCTGGGGGCGTTCGCCGTCCCGGCCGCCGCCCGCCTGCTGACCGAGGGACAGCCGGGCCTCCTGCTGAGCAGCGCGGTGGAGCTGCCGGAGGCGTTCCAGGTGCCGCTGCCGCTGCCGCCGGTCCTGCGGCCGGTGCGCAGCGACGGCAGCACCGACTACTACGAGATCACCCAGCAGGTCGCCCGGCTGGAGATCCTGCCCGGCCTGCACACCGAGTCGTGGACGTACGGCGGCAGCTACCCCGGCCCGACGCTGGCCGTCCGGGCCGGCCGGGAGACGGTGGTGCGCCACCGCAACGAGCTGCCCGTCCCGTCGGTGGTCCACCTGCACGGCGGGCACACCCCGGCGGACAGCGACGGCTACCCGATCGACCTGATCCTGCCGACGGCGTCGGGCGGTTCGGGCGACGCGAAGGGGCACGCCGCCATGGCGGGCATGGCGGGCATGGCGGGCATGGCGGGCATGGCCGGGAGGGCGGGGATGGAGGGGATGGAGGGGATGGAGCACGGCGCCGCCCTCACCCTGGCCCGGACCACCAACGGCGACCGCACCTACACCTATCCCGGCAGGCAGCGCGCGGCCACGCTCTGGTACCACGACCACCGGATGGGCTTCACCGGCCCCGGCATCTGGCGAGGCCTCTCCGGGTTCCACCTGGTCCACGACGACGAGGAGGACGCCCTGCCCCTGCCGCGCGGCGACCGCGACCTCCCGCTGATGCTCGCCGACCGCGCCTTCGCCGAGGACGGCTCCCTCCGCTACCCGGCGATCGACCCGGCGGCGCTCACCGTCCCGGGCGTCACCGACGAGTACATGAACGGCGTGCTCGGCGACGTCCTCCTGGTCAACGGCGCGCCCTGGCCCCGGCTGGACGTGGACCGCGCCCGCTACCGGCTGCGCCTGCTGAACGCCTCCAACGCCCGCCTCTACCGCCTGGAGCTCGACCCGCAGCCCGCCGGCGGCGACGCGCTGGTCCAGATCGGCGGCGACGGCGGCCTGCTGGAGGCCCCGGTCGCGCACGACGCCGTCGAGATCGCCCCGGCCGAGCGCTTCGACCTCGTCGTCGACTTCTCCCGCTACCCGCCCGGGACGTCCGTCCGCCTGATGAACCGGCTCGGCAGCGAGCGGACCGCCGAGGTGATGCGGTTCGACGTCTCCTCCCGGCCGGTCCAGGACGACTCGGCCGTGCCCGAGCGGCTCGCCGCCTTCGAACGGCTCGACCCCGCCGCCGCCGCGACCACCCGCACCTTCGGGTTCCGCCGCAGCCGCAACGACGGCTGGACCATCAACGGCAGGCCCTACGTGCCCGGCCGCGCCCTCGCCCGTCCCGCCCTCGGCACCACCGAGATCTGGCGGTTCTTCACCGACCTCCACCACCCCGTCCACCTCCACCTGGACCACTTCCAGGTGCTGTCCCGCAACCGCCGGGAGCCGGGCCCGTACGACGCCGGATGGAAGGACACCGTCGACCTGCGGCCGACGGAGGCGGTGGAGGTGCTGGTCCGCTTCACGGACTACCCGGGGGCGTACATGCTGCACTGCCACAACCTGGAGCACGAGGACATGGCGATGATGGCGGACTTCGTCGTCGAGTGAGGCGCCGAGGTCCCCCGGCTTCACCTGTTCGGCCGAGCGTGGGTGGGCGTGCCGCAGGCCTGCCCGCGCCTCGACGTGCCGGGCCCCGGCGGGTGACCTAGCGTCGCAGGGAGATGCCCGCCCACCGGCCGGGGAAGCCGCACCCGGGCCCGCGGCGCCGGCCGACGGCCGCGTGGCCGCGTGGCCGCATGGCCGCGTACGAGACCGAGGAGCCGTGCATGACCACTCCCGCCGAACGCCGCCGCCGCGGCCGGGCCGCCCGCGCCCGGGTCTCGCGCGCCGCCCACGGCCTCTGGATCCCCGCCGCCGACCGCCCCGACCCGGTCGCGGTGCTGGAGCGGCAGGGCGTCGGCCGGGTCGCCGAGCTGCTGCCGATCCGCTACGGGAGGATGGCCGAGTCCGCCTTCGCCTTCCTGCGCGGCGCGGCCGCCGTCATGGCCGCCGACCTCGCGGCCGGCCCCGACACCGGCATCACCGTCCAGCTCTGCGGTGACGCGCACCTGTTGAACTTCGGGGTGTACGCATCACCGGAACGCGCACTGCTCTTCGACCTCAACGACTTCGACGAGACCTACCCCGGCCCGTTCGAGTGGGACGTCAAACGGCTGGCCGCCAGTGTGGCCGTGGCCGGCCGCGGCAACGGCCACGACGCGGACCAGGTCCGCCGGGCCGCGTTGACCGCCGCCCAGGGGTACGCCACGGCCATGCGCAGGCTGGCCGCGCTGGGCGAGCTGGACGTCTGGTACGCCCGGATCGACACCGACGACATCCTCCCGCTGGTGCGCAAGGCCAAGAGCCGCAAGCAGGTCGAGGCCAACCTCGCGAAGGCCCGCCGCCGGACCAGCATGCACGCCTTCGGCAAGCTCACCGAGGTGGGGGAGGACGGCCGCCGCCGGATCATCACCGAGCCGCCGCTGATCGAGCCGCTGCCCGGGAACGAGCTCCGCCGGGTCGGCAAGATCTTCAGCGACTACCGGGCCAGCCTGGCCGAGGACCGCCGTGTCCTGCTCGACCGCTTCCACTTCGTCGACGCGGCCCGCAAGGTGGTCGGCGTCGGCAGCGTCGGCACCCGCAGCTTCATCGTCCTGCTGGAGGGCCGCGACGAGCAGGACCCGCTCTTCCTCCAGCTCAAGGAGGCCGGCCGGTCCGTACTGGAGGAGCACCTGCCCGAAGGCCGCCCGCCCGCCGAGGCGCCGGTCTTCCACGGCGGCCGCCGCGTCGTGACCGGCCAGCACCTGATGCAGGCGGCCAGCGACATCTTCCTCGGCTGGACCACCGGCCCGGCCGGCGTCCACTTCTACGGCCGCCAGCTGCGCGACATGAAGGGTTCGGCCGACGTCTCCGGCATGACGGCGTCGGGCCTGCGCGCCTACGCCGACCTCTGCGGTCGCGCCCTGGCCCGTGCCCACGCCCGTTCCGGCGACCGTCTCGCCGTCGCCGGCTACCTCGGCGGCGCCGGCACCTTCGCGGAGGCGATCGCCGACTTCGCCGTCCACTACGCCGACCAGACGGAGACCGACCACGCCGCGCTGCTGGCCGCCATCGAGGACGGCACGGTGGAGGCGAAGCGCGGGATCTGATGTGGTGTCACACCGGTTCGGCCGGCGGCGTCACGACAGTTCGGGCAGCAGGGCGGTGAGCCGCCGGAGCTGCTCGCGCTGGGACGGCAGGTCGAGCGCGCCGAGCCGGGCGACGACGTGGCGCGCGCCCGCGTCGCGGTAGCGGGCGAGCCCGGCGAGGACGTCCTCCGGGGTGCCGGTGACCACGGCCTGGATCTTCTCCAACTCGGCGAGTGGCATTCCGTAGTTGGCGTGCGCGTAGGCGTCCATCGCCTCGCGGCCGCCCGCCACGCTCTCGTCGATGCGGACCGAGACGAAGAGCGCCGCGGTGACGTCCGACGCCCGGCGCCCGGCGTCGGCCGCGACCCGGTGGACCTCCGCGAGTCCGGAGCGGTAGTCGGCAGGGTCCGGTGGGTACGGCAGCCAGCCGTCGTAGAGCCGCCCGGTGCGGGCGAGCGCGGCCGGGGTCGCGCCGCCGAGCCAGACCGGCGGGCCGCCCGGGCGGAAGGGGGCCGTCGCGGCCGGGATCGCGGCGAGGTCGTGGAACTCGCCGTGGAAGGAGGTCTCCCCGTTCCACAGGGCCCGCCACAGCGCCACCGTCTCGTCCAGCCGCGCGAACCGGCGCGCCCAGGGCACCTCCGACAGCTCGTACAGCGGCCGTCCGAACCGTCCCGGGAAGCCCGCCCCGACCGCGACGGCCAGCCGGCCGCCGGAGAGCAGATCGATCGAGGCCAGCGCCTGTGCAGCCTGGACCGGCCGGCGCAGGAACGGCAGGAGGGCGCCGGTGCCGAGGGTCACCCGCGAGGTGACCGGGGCGAGCGCGGCCAGCATGGTGAGCGTCTCGATGCGCGGGCTGAGCAGCGAGTCGTTGGCGAAGAGCGAGGAGTAGCCCGACTCCTCGGCCTCCCGGGCGAAGGCGATCAGCTCGCGCGGGTCGCCGGCGGTGCCCCACTGGGCCCTGCCGGTCGGGAGAAGTACACCGATGTCCATGCCGGAGAGCGTCGCCGGTGGCGGATGTCGTCACAATTCCCTTGGGGGAATGGCCGGTACTCCGCCGCACCGGCTACAACTGGCACGTGGACTTTCCCCAGACGCTCCGTGAGCGCCGCACCCGCAGCCGCATCAGCCAACTCGACCTCGCCACCCGCGCGGGCACCACCCAGCGGCACCTCAGCTTCATCGAGTCCGGCCGCTCGGTACCGGGGCGGGGCATGGTCGTCCGCCTCGCCGAGTCGCTCGACCTTCCGCTGCGCGAGCGCAACGAGCTGCTGCTGTCGGCCGGTTACGCCCCCGCGTACCGCGAGAGCGCGCTCGACAGCCCCGACCTCGCCCCCGTCCGCACCGCCATCGACCACATCCTCGCCGGCCACCTGCCCTACCCCGCCCTGGTGGTGGACCGGCAGGGCACCGTGGTCGCCGCCAACGCGGCCCTCGACCTGATCACCGAGGGTGCCGCCCCCGAACTGGTCGGCCCCGGGACCAACGCCTACCGTCTCGCCCTCCACCCCGACGGCCTGGCCCCGCGCATCCTCAACTTCGCCGCCTGGGCCCGCCACATCGTGGAGCGGACGGCCCACCTCGGTGAGCTGCACGCCGAACTCGCCTCGTACGTACCCGAGTTCGGTTCCGTCGGGGCCGACCATCTCGGCTTCGCCGTGCCGCTCCACCTGCGCACCTCGCGAGGCGACCTGCACCTGATGACGACGGTCACCACCTTCGCGACCGCCGTCGACATCACGCTCGCCGAGCTGAAGCTGGAGGCCTTCCTCCCGGCGGACGAGGCGACGGCGGCGGCGCTGCGGGCGGAGGGAGGCCCGGTGGCCGGTGCGGTGGCGGCCGGTCCGACGGTCGGTTCGGTGGTGGCCGGTCCGGCGGCCGACGGGGCTCAGGCGCCGGGGAACATGTAGTCGGCCGTGATCCGGTCCTCCTCGTCCAGCACCAGCACCTCCAGCCCGCTGCCGAGCGCCTCGCCGCCGGCGGCGGGCACCATCTCCCAGTTGAACGTGAGCATGTTGCGCAGCCGGGTCGCGTTGCCGCGGGCCCGGAAGGTGAACTCCCCGGCGGCGACGAACTCCTGGTAACTGCGGGCGACCCGGGTCTCGATGGCGTCGTGCCCGGAAGCCTCCAGCACGGTGTCGTCGAACCCCAACTCGGCGGCCCGCTCGCGGATTTCCACCGGAGGCTGGAGCAGGTGCACGCCGCCCTCCGCCCAGGCCAGCTCGATCGCCTTGCGGCGCGCCGCAGGGTCCGGCTCGATCCAGAGGGCGATGTAGCGGTCGGCGATGTCCTGTGCGGTGGGGGTGGTGGCGGTGGTGGTCATGGTGTGCTCCTCGCGCTGTGTCGGCGGTGTGCCCGGACAGCACTCATCCTGCGGTGGGCAGGTGATGGGAACAATTCCCGGCGGGGAATGACCCGGTCGACCGGCGGGGGTGGTGGCCCGCCGGTCGGCGGAATGGTGCGCCGGAGGCACCCGCCGAAGGTCTGGTGGCCTTTCAGTGAAGTCGGTCAACTTGTCTTTCGTGGCAGGGAATTGATGGTTCCTTGACCATTCGTTCACCGTTTGCATGTCTTCGACAAGCTTGTTTCCCGTCAGTAACATAGCGCGGGCGCGGCCGTTCGGGCCGCCGCTGAAGCCACTGGTCCCGGGCGCCCGTACGGGCGTCCGCCACTTCGAAAGAGCTTCGTTGAAGAGTCCCCTCGGCACGGCGGTCCGCCCTGCCCTCGTATCGCTGTTGCTGCTCGGTGTCGCTGCGTGCGGCCCGACCTCGGGCACGCAGCAGGCCGCCCCGGTCGACATGGAGGCCGTCGGCAACGCCGCTCCGGCGACCACGTCCGCCCCGGCGACCCCCGCCAACCCGGCCGGTCACGCGAAGACGGCCGGACCGGCCGCACGGCCGTCCGGCTCGCCCCGGGCCGGTGCCGGCGGCCAGACCGCGACGCCTTCGGCCGGCCGGCCGGCGGAGGCCGCCACGCTGCCGGTCGCGGCCGCCCAGCCGGGCGCGCAGCAGGCCGCCATCGGTGCGCCCGGCAAGGACGGTGCGGCCGTCGCCCCGGAGGCCGGCAACCTCAAGGTCACCGCGTACGACCCGGCCGCGGGCACGGCGGTCCTCTCGGCCGCCGCGCCGACCGGTCCGTCCGCCGGCCCGTCCGCCGGTCCCTCCGCCGGCGCGTCCGCCACCCCGACCGCCGCGGCCACCCCGGCCGAGGCCGTCAAGCCCGGCCAGCTCCTCGCCAGCCCGCCCACCGAGGCCGCGCCGCAGGGCGCACTGGTCGCCGTGACGGCCGTGAAGTCGGCCGGCGGCGGGGCCGTCACCGTGGCCACGCGGCCCGCGACCCTCTCCGAACTGCTCGGCAGCAGTGAGGCCGACGGCAAGGTGCCCGTCGACCCGAACGCGATCAAGGTGACGCCGCTGGTCAAGGACCTCAAGGCGACCGTCGCCCGCGAGAACGGCACCACCAAGGCCGACGCCTCCGGCACCCTGGAGGTCGACGTCAACGCGCCGATCCCGCTGCCCGACGGCCTGAGCGCGGCGGCCTCCGCCTCGCTCCAGCTGCACCCCGCCCTGCACTTCGCCTACCACGGCGCGGGTGCCGGCAGCCCGCGCACCGCGTCCATCGGCTTCGACCTGGGCGCCCACGCGCAGTGGAAGGTCAGCGGCGATCTCGCCCGCAGCACCGGCTCCGCGCCGATCCGCCTGCCGTTCGCCAAGCTCCAGGCCAGCCCGGTCGTCACGGTGGCCGGCCTGCCGGTCGTGGTCAACCTCGGGCTGACCTGCTACCTGGAGATCGGCGCCGACGGCAAGGTCCACGTCGAGGCCGAGCAGGAGATCACCGGTAACTGGGCCGTCCACGCCGACTACACCGGCGGCCGCGGCTGGACCTCCGGCACCGACGCGGCCGACACCAAGGTCTCCCCGGTCCACGTCCGGGTCTCCGGCAAGGCCGCCGTCCGGGCCGCACTCGCCGCCGAGGTCAGCGTCGGCCTCTACGACACCGTCGGCGTCGAGGCGACGGTCGCCCCCTACCTGCGGGCGCAGGCCGACGGCTCGCTGGCCGTCGACGTCCCGGGCGGTTCGCCGCAGCTCCAGGGCAGTTGGGCACTGCTGGGCGGCGTCGACCTGAACGGTGCGCTCACCGCGCACCTGAAGGTCTTCGGCACCCCGATCATCGAGGGCAAGCTCCCGCTCCCGCCCTTCCACCGCGAGTGGCCGCTGCTGAGCGGCGCCCTGCCCTCGGCCTCGCCGAAGAGCTGAGCCGTCCCTGAACAGCGAACCCCGGGCCGATCCCTTCGGCCCGGGGTTCGCTGCTGCTGCGGTGTCAGTCGACGGTGTCAGCCGGCGGTGTCAGCCGGCGGTGGAGGGCGCGCTGGGACGGGCCGCCAGGCCCGCCGCCGGAGCGGCCGTCGGAGCGGCCAGTGGGTCGAGCCGGCCGATCGCACTGCCCCAGATCTCGGTGAACCAGATCCCGCGATCCGCACCGGCGGTCAGGTAGTACGGCAGGCGGGCGGGGCCGGGGAGCGGGAACCCGGTGATGTCGCCGGAGGTGGTGATCCGCCCGATGTGGCTCGCCCCTTCGGCGAACCAGAGGTTGCCGTCCGGCCCGGAGGTGATGCCGGTCAGGCTGGTGGCCGGGTCGGGCAACGGGAACTCGGTGATGCTGCCGGACGGGGTGATCCGCCCGATGCGGCCCGCCCCTTCGGCGAACCAGAGGTTGCCGTCCGGCCCGGCGGTGATGCCGTCGGGGAGGCTGCCGGCGTTGGGCAGCGGGTACTCGGTGATGTCGCCGGAGGTGGTGATCCGGCCGATCCGGTTGCCGAGGTACTCCGTGAACCAGAGGTTGCCGTCCGGCCCGGCCGTGATCCCGCGGACGGAGCTGTTGGCGTGGGGGAGCTGGATCGGGATGCTGCTGCCGTTGGGGACCATCAGGCCGATGCTGTTGATGCCGTTCTCGGCGATCCAGAGGTTGCCGTCCGGCCCAGCCGCGATCCCGAGCGGGTTCGAGCCGGCGATGGGCAGCGGGTACTCGGTGATGTCGCCGGAAGTGGTGATCTGGCCGACCTGGTTGCCGGTGCTCTCGGTGAACCAGAGGCTGTTCAGCGGGCCGGAGGTCACGAGGGCGGGCGTGCTCCCGGGGGTCGGTACCGGGTACTCGGTGACGTCGCCGGTGGGGGTGATCCGGCCGATCTTGTTGGTGCCGCTCTCGGTGAACCAGACGTTGCCGTCCGGCCCGGCGGTGATGCCGATCGTGAAGGCGTCGAACGACGGCACCTCGTACACGACCACGTCCCCCAGGGCGGCGTGGGCGGTGACGGGGGCGACGAGCGGCAGGCTGAGCAGGGCGCCGAGCAGCAGGGCGGTGAGCCGGCGCGCGGCGCGGGCGCGGGGATGTCTGAGCACGGGAAGGGGCACCTTTCGGCCGACGGGCGGGAACGGGCCCGGCCTCGGCCTCGTCGGTTGCCGCTGCGGGCCTCGGGCGCTGCCGGGCGGCGCACCGCGTCGCGACAGCGGTAGGGGACCGGTCCTCCTCCTGAGGCACCCCGGCCTTCCGTACGCGGCCCACCCTAGGAGCCGGACCCCGCCGGACCCCGCCGCGGCGCGTCCCCCCTGACCCGGACGGCGGACTGCGCGACGGACGCCGTGGAGGTGACCGGCCACCCGGTCAGCCGGCGCCGGGGGAACGGGTAGCCGGGCCTTCGACGGCTCGCAGGTGCAGGACACCGTCCTCGCTCGCGCAGCGGACGGTGCCCGAGGCGAAGTCCAGTTCGACGGCGATCCGGCCGGTGAGCGGCTCGTACTCCTCCCGCGCGCCGAGCACGGTCTCGCCGAGGTGGCGGGCGAACGGCGTCGCGTCGTCCGCCGCGGTGACCTCGAAGCGTCCCCAGTCGCCCATGTCGTAGCCCTCGTACGGCGCGGACGGCTCCAACTCCAGGCACCAGTCCGTCCCACTCGCCACGCGGATCGCCCCGCCCAGGTCGTCGAGCAGCCAGACCTCCACCGGCAGGGGATCGAGCCGTTCCTCGTACACGTGCCACGCCGCGACGACGCCGGTCAGCCGACGGCCGATGAGGGAGGCGGGATCGAGGCCGGGGCCGTGGGCGCGGCAGTGGGCGGGGGAGCTGGGCACAGCGGCACGGTACCGGGGCCGCCCCCGGCACGCGCCGGCATTTCTCCCACTGCGCGGGAAGTCGCTCCCGCCGACTTCCTGCGCAGTGAGCGCGTGCTCAACTCATCGACCAGACCGAGGGATCGTGGAGGCCGCTGCGCGCGGGCCGGGCCGGGGTGCGGGGTGCGGGGGTTTCCGGGACACCGGCGTAGGTGGTGAGGGCCTCGGTCACCTCGGCGGCGGTGACGAGCCGGCCCTGCGGCCCCTCCGGCGCGGTACGGCGGCGGTGTTCGGCGAGAGCAGCGGTCAGGCGTTCGACCTCCTCCGCGTAGTGGCCTGCGAGCACGAGGTCCTGCGAGGCCGTCGCCGAGTCCAGGTGGCCCCGGCGTTCGGTGAGCCGTTGCTCGAACTCCGCGGCGACCGGGTCGGCGTGCTCGACGACCCGCCGGCTCCCTGCCACGGCGCTCGCCTGGTCGAGCAGGTCGATCGCCGAGCCGGGCAGGGCCTGACCGGGCAGGTGGTCGCGGGCCAGCTCGGCCGCGGCCCGGAGCGCCTCGTCGGTGATCGCGACGCCGTGGTGCTGCTCCAAGCGGGGACGCACGTGGGAGAGGACCTCCTGCACCTCGTCGGCGGAGAGCTCGCCGATCGCCAGCGGCTGGAGGAAGTCGTCGAGGCCCGGGTCCGGATCCCGGCGGCGGAACTCGGACGCGGTGCAGGCCGCGATGACCGAGACCCCGGGGAGCCGCAGTGCCGGCCGGAAGAAGGCGAGTGCCTCCGCCCGGCCGTCAGAGGTGTGCAGGACGGTGAGCGCCTTGTCGAGGAAGAGGACGAGACCGCCACCGTCACCCTGCTGGAGTTCGGCGAGCAGGCCGGACATCAACTCGGTGAACCGGCCGTGGTGCTGGGGGTCGGTGAACAGCGCGCCGACGTCGAGCGAGTAGACCTTCCGGCCGGCGACGACGGCCGGTGCGGTGCCCGCCGCGACGGCGTGGGCCAGACCGGCGACCACGCTCGCCTTTCCCACACCGGGGTCGCCGACCAGCAGGGGGACGTTCCGGTGCCGCCGGGAGAGCACCTGGGCGATCCGCTCGATCTCCGCCGTCCGGCCGACGACGGGGAAGAGCTCCTGGCCTGCGGCTTCCCGGCCGAGGTCGCGGGCGAGCCCGTCCAGGAGTGGCCGGTGCGTGAGGGGCGGCCGATGCGGCGCGGGCGGCAGGGGCGGTGCGTCCGGCACGAACGGCTCCGGATCGGACCCGGACAGGATGGCGGGCACGTCGTGCCGGATCCGGGCGAGCGGGATGCCGAACCGGTCCGTGAGGATCTGGGCAGCGACGCCTCTGCTGTCCTGGGTCAGGGCCAGCAGGAGGTGCTCGGTCCCGACGTACACGTGGCCGAGCGTCCTGGCCTCGTCGAAGGCCAGTAGCTGCAGGAGCTTCCTTGCACGCGGGGTAAAGGGGAGGTGGCCGGTCGGAGGCACTTGCCCGAGGCCGATGAAGTCTGCGACCTGCTCGCGGGCTGCTCCGAGCGTGACCCCGAGACGGCCGAGCACCACCGCGGCGACCCCTTCGCCCTCGTGCAGCAGGCCGAGCAGCAGGTGTTCGGTGCCGAGGTAGTTGTGGTTGAGCATCCGGGCCTCGTCCTGGGCCAGGTTCACCACCCGCCGCGCGCGATCGGTGTACTTCTCGAAGTCGGTCACCGCTCACCCCCCTCCGGGCCCAGCCCCGCCAGATCCGTCCGGGCCCGTTCCGTGTGCTCGTGCCCGATTCCCAGGATTCGTTCCCGCTCGTCCACCAACTGCCGCAGCAGCGCGCGTGCTTCCTCCACCGCACCGGTCAGCGCCAGGTTGCGCGCGAGCAGGTGCCGCGTCCGCAGGGTCTGCGGGTTCTCGGGGCCGAGGACCCGGCTGCGGTCGGCGAGCAGGATGCGCAGGATGGCGACGGCCTCCTCCCGGTGGCCGGCCTCCCCGAGGTTGACGGCGAGGAACTGCCGGCTGCGCAGGGTGTCCCTGTGGTCGGGGCCGAGCAGGTGGGTGTGGTCCGCGAGGAGCGGGCGCAGCAGGCGCGCGGCCTCGGCCGGGTCGCCGGCGCCGCCGAGGCTGTGGGCGAGCCACTGACGGCTGCGGAGGGTGTCCTCGTGGTCGGCGCCGAGGATGCGGGTCTGCTCGTCGAGGATGCGGCGCAGCTCCTCCGAAGCACCTTGCCAGTCACCGGACTTGCCCTGCTCGACGGCGGCTCTCACCCGCTTCCGCAGGTCCGGCCCGGCCGCCGCCGCGTACGCGCGGTTGGTGCCGAGGGCGATCAGGCTTGCCGTCCGGGTGGCGCGGTTGAGCGGGACGGGCAGGCCTTCCGCGGTCATGGTGGCGGAGAGCCGCCGGTAGAGGTCGTCGACGGTGAGGAGTTCGGGGCCGCCGGCCATCCCGTCGCGCAGCAGCCGGATCAGGCGTCCGGAGAAGGCGGTGTGGTCCTCGCCGGGCAGGGAGAGGGCGACCTGGTCGCGCTGGGCCGAGGTGAGGACGTAAGTGCCCTCCACTTCCAGGCGGTTGAGCTGTTCGCCCGCACCGCCCGCCATCGAGTCGGTGACGACCCGGCCGGAGAAGCAGCAGTCGAGGACGATGAGTTTGGCGGCGGCCCGGCTGTCGAGGACTGCGCTGCGCAGCTTGTCGTACTCCAGTGAGCCGAACTCCGGTGCCTCGAACTCGCTGTCGGGCAGGGCGAGGTAGAGGTCGTGGCGGCGTCCGGCGACGAGGCCGTGCCCGGCGTAGTAGACCAGCAGGAGGTCCTCGGCCTCCTGCGCGGCGGCGCGCAGCCGCCGGCCGACGGTGCGGATGTCGCCGTCGTCCAGCAGGACCGTGCAGTTGTGCTCGGGGACGAGGCCGTGCGTCGGGTCGGTGAACACCGCGGCGAGGTCGGTGATCGTCCGCCGGACGGTGTCGAGGTCGGGAAGGTCCTGATCGGTGTAGCTTCCCGCACCGATCAGGACGATCCGGGACCGCTGGGGATCCGGAAGGCGCACGTCACTCCTGCTCGGACGTGCCGCCGTCCAGCACCTGGCGCAGGATGGCCTCCAGGTCCTGGCCACGGACCCGCTTGGCGTCGAACTCGACCGTCTCGCCGCCGGGCCGGCGGATCTTCAGCCGGACGTCGCTCCGCTTGGGCTGGGCGAACCAGGTGCGCAGGGACGCGGCCAGTACCGAGACGGCGCCGCCGGCGCCGACCGCGACGGTCACGAGGTCCGCCACCGAGCCGAGCTCGCCCGCTGCCGGCACCGCGCCGGTCAGCCTGACGCCCGCGAGCCCCGGCTCCCCCCGCAGCCAGTCCGCGAGCGACTCGGCCTCCCCGGCGGTCTGCTCACCGGTCACGGAAATGTGCACGTCCATGGCGCCCCCCAAGTGGCCTGGAAATGGACGAAGTCGAGGCCGAAGTCTACTGACAACCGGGCGGCCCGCGGGCCGGGAAACGGACGAGAGATACCCTGATCCGATGATCATCCCGCTGCCGCCGGGCACGTTCCGGGCCTACCTGTTCGACTGCGACGGCACCGTCGCCGACTCCATGCCGCTGCACTACCGGGCCTGGAAGCAGGCGCTCGACGAGTGGCACTGCACCTTCCCCGAGGACCTCTTCTACGCCTGGGGCGGGCGGACCGTCGCCGACATCATCGCCTCGCTCAACGAGGAGCAGGGGCTGGCGATGCCGGTGGACGCCGTCGCCCGCCGCAAGGAGGACCTCTACGGCGAGCTGTTGCCGCAGCTCAAGGCCGTTCCCGGGATCCGGGCCCACGTCGAGTACGCGCACGGGCGGCTGCCGAGCGCGGTGGTCTCCGGCAGTACCCGGGAGTCCGTCACGGCGTCGTTGACGACCCTCGGGCTGCTCGACAGCTTCGACCTGCTGGTCTGCGCGGGCGAGTACACGAAGGCCAAGCCCGACCCGGAGGCCTTCCTGCTCGCGGCCGAGCGGCTCGGCGTCGATCCGCGGGACTGCCTGGTGTTCGAGGACACCGATCTGGGCATCCAGGCCGCGACCGCCGCCGGCATGGCGTCCGTGCGCGTCCCCTCGCCCCAGGAGCGGTGAGCGACCCTGCGCAGGAAGTCGGCCGGTCCGACTTCCTGTGCAGGATCGGCCGTCCGGCCGTCCGGCCGTCCGGCCGTCCGTCCGGCTCGTCGCCAGGAGGCGGAGAGTGCGGGGCTGCGGCCGTGGGGTGGGCGCCCGCGCTCTGGCATGGTGGTGTTCGTCATTGCCACCGGGGGAGGCGCAGTGCATCAGAGGGTGGCGGCGGTTGCCGTGGCGGGAGGTCCCGCGGGGGAGATGGGCACGGCAGGGCGGATCGCTGCCCTGGTCTTCGCCCTGTTGGTGGCGGCGCTGGGCTGGGGGATCGTCACCGACTTCCGGGGCTTCGCGACGTGGCACCGGCAACGGGCTCAGGCGAGTACGCCTGCTGCCCTCAGGCGGGTGAGCGACAAGGTCTCCGGCCGGGAACGGACGGACCGGGCCGTCGTGGTCGTCCAGAAGATCGTCGGATGCGGGTTCATGGCCGTCGGGGCCGGCATGTTCCTGGTGACGCTGCGCGACCTGCTGTTCGGCTGACCGGTCGCGAAGGCGGCGAAGGCCCCGCCGGAGATCCTCCGACGGGGCCCACAGCGGTCCGCGGTCAGGCCGGGGCGAGCAGGTGGAGCGCGCCCGGGACGACGGTGACGTCGACCGGCAGCGCGGCCATGAACTCGCCGTCCGCGTAGGCCGTGATGCCCGGCGACTCGATCCGCAGCGAGGCCGTGCGGTGGGTGGTGACCTCGGGGCGCTCCACGTGCGTCCCCTTGAAGAGGGTCGGGAAGAAGCGCGCGATCCGCAGCCTGGGCATCGCGGACACGAGGGTGAGGTCGAGGAGGCCGTCGGCGGGGTCGGCGGACGGGCAGATGAGCATGCCGCCGCCGTAGCTGCTGGTGTTGCCGACGGCGGCCAGCGTCAGGTCGCGTTCGATGACGGTGCCGTCGGCGAGGGTGACGCGGAAGGGGAGGGGCCGGAGGTTGGCGAACTCGACCAGGATGGCCAGGTTGTAGCGCATCCGGCCGCGCGGCCAGCGGAGCCGGTTGGTGCGGTCGCTGACGAGCGAGTCGAAGCCGCTGGCCAGCACGGAGCCGAACCAGTGCGACGATCCGTCCGAAGCCGTGACGCGCCCGAGGTCCACGGACCGGGTGTGCCCTGCGGCGACGACGTCGGCCGCGGCCTCGGGTGCGTCGCGCGGCAGGTTGTACGCGCGGGCGTGGTCGTTGCCGGTACCGGCCGGGACGACGCCGAGCGGCACGTCACTGCCGGCCGCGGCCTGGAGACCGAGGTTGATCATGCCGTCCCCGCCGACGACCACCAGCGCGTCGCAGGAACCGGAGGCGACGGCGGTTCGGGCCAGGCGGAGGGACTCCTCCGCCGAGGTGCCCGCCTGCTCGTCCACCTCGACGCCCAGGGCGCGCAGGCGGGCGGTGGCGCGCCGCGCCGCCGGCTCGGCGTGGCCGGCGGCCGCGGCGGGGTTGGTGAGGAGGACGACGCGGCGGACGGCCCCTCCCGGCCCACTCATGCGCCCACCTCGCTGCACTCGGCAGGGGTATGAGCCCGCGCGCGGCTTCCGGCGACTCGCGCTCCCCCCGGCTTCGGCCGGGGGGAGCCCCAAGGGCTGCTCACGGGATCAGCTTGCCGGGGTTGAGGATGCCCGCCGGGTCGAGTTCGGCCTTGACCGCGCGCAGGATGCGGACGCCCAACTCGCCGATCTCGTCGGCCATCCAGGGCCGGTGGTCGGCGCCGACGGCGTGGTGGTGGGTGATGGTGCCGCCGCCCGCGACGATGGCGTCACCTGCGGCGCGCTTGGCGGCGGCCCACTGGGTGAGCGGGTCCTCGCCGAGGGCGGCGACGACGGTGAAGTAGAGCGAGGCGCCGGTCGGGTAGACGTGCGAGATGTGGCAGAGGACGAGCGCGCCGGGGAGCGCCGAGGTCAGCGCGGAGGTGACGGCGAAGCGCAGGTCGGCGAGCCGGCGCCAGTCCGTCGCGGTCTCCAGCGTCTCGCAGAGCGCGCCCGCGGCGAGCAGCGAGTCCCGCAGGTACGGCGCGTTGAACCGGCCGTGCTCCCAGGCCCGGGCGGGCGCCTCGCCGAGCGAGGTGCCGCCGGCCGCGAGCAGGGCGTCGCGGGTGAGCTGGTGACGGGTGGCGACCTGGTCCGCGGTGCCCTCGAAGACGGTGACCGCCAGGCAGCCGGTGACGGCCGGCTCGCCGCCGATCTTCTCCGTCATCGCCAGGTTGACCATCGTCTCGGCCTCGTCGGAGAGCCGGATGACGGTCGGGCCGGTGCCCTGCTGCTCGACCGCGCGCAGGGCGGCCGCGCCGGTCGCGAAGTCCGGGAAGGACCAGGCCTCGTACGCCTTCACCGCGGGTGCCGCGTGCACCCGCACCCGGACGGCGGTGATCACGCCCAGGGTGCCCTCCGAGCCGAGGAACAGCTCGCGCAGGTCGGGGCCGGCGGCGGAGGCGGGGGCGCGGCCGAGGTCGAGCACGCCCACCGGGGTGACGACGCGCAGGCCGCGCACCATCTCGTCGAAGCGCCCGTACCCGGCGGAGTCCTGGCCGGAGGAGCGGGTGGCCGCGAAGCCGCCGATGGTGGCGAAGCGGAAGCTCTGCGGGTAGTGACCGAGTTCGAAGCCGCGGGCGGAGAGCAGGGCCTCGGCCGCCGGGCCGGTCAGGCCCGCGCCGAGGACGGCCTCGCCGGAGGTCTCGTCCAGGTCGAGGAGCTGGTCGAAGCGGCGCAGGTCGAGCGAGACCACGGCGGTGAACACGCCGCGCTCCGGGTCGAGACCGCCGACCACGCTGGTGCCGCCGCCGAACGGGACGACGGCGATCCGGCGTTCGGCGCAGAGCGCGAGCAGCGCGGTGATCTCGTCCTCGCTGCCGGGCAGCACGACGGCGTCGGGCGCGTCCTGCGGTCCGCGGCTGCGCCGGCGGAGCAGGTCGGGGGTGGACTTGCCGCCGGCCCGGGGGAGGCGGTCGGCGTCGGCGGCGCTCACGTGGGCCTCGCCGACGACGGCGGCGAGCGCCTTCAGGTCGGCCTCGGCCAGCCGCGAGGGGCTCAGTACGACCTCGTCGGCGGACGGGCCGGGGGTCGCGTCGCCGGTGACGCCGAGGGCTGCGGCCAGCAGGGCCTTGATGTCGGCGGACAGCTCCTTGGCGAGGGCCGGGTCGCCCCAGGCGTCCCACTTCATCGGGGGGAGCGGCAACGCGGCGCCGGCCGGTCCCGCTTGCGTCTCAGGTGCCATGCGTTACAGTTTCACACATCATGTCAAGTAGTAACGCGAGCCCAGCCGGCCCCGACGGAGCCCCGGAGCCCCGCAGTACCGACGACGCGATCCTCGACGCCGCGGCCGAGCTGATCGTCCATCTCGGCGTGCGCCGGACCCAGTTGGCCGAGATCGCCCGCCGCGCGGGGGTCAGTCGCCCGACCGTCTACCGGCGCTGGCCGGACGTCCGGGCGGTGATCGGGGCGCTGCTCACCCGCGAGATCCGGGCCACCCAGGAGACGGTCGCGCTCGTCGGAGAGGACCGCGAGGCCCTCGTCGACGGGGTGGTCGAGGTGGCGGTCCGGCTGCGCGACCACCCGGTGCTGGGCGCGCTCCTGCGCTCGGCCGACTCCGACACGCTCTTCGAGTACGTCGTGGAGCGGCTCGGCACCAGCCAGCGCGGCCTGATCGAGGCGCTGTGCGCGGGGATCGAGCAGGGCCAGGCGCACGGCTCGATCCGGGCCGGCGAACCGGTCGAGATGGCGGCCATGGTGCTGCTGATCGCCCAGTCCACCGTGCAGTCGCACCGCATGGTCGCCGCACTGCTGCCCGAGGCGGCCTGGCGGCGCGAGCTGGCCCGGGCGCTGAACGGATACCTCGCGCCGTGAACGGACGCCCCGCGCCGTGAACGGGCACCTCGCGCCGTGAGCGGGCACCTCGCACCGTGAACGGACGCCCCGTGCCCTGACCTACGGACACCGCACGCACTGATGCACGGACACCTCGCGCCCTGACGTACGGACACCTCCCGCCGTGAGCGGCGGGAACACCAACGGAGGCACCAGATGACCACCACCGCCGGTCCCTACGCCGGAACCGCCCGACTCGACGCCAGGCGGCGGGAGTTGGAACTGGACGCGCTCACCTCCGGCCCGGCCGTCGACCTGCTGGTCATCGGCGGTGGCGTCACCGGCGCCGGGGTGGCCCTGGACGCGGCCGCACGCGGCCTGCGCACGGTCCTCGTCGAGGCTCGCGACCTCGCCTTCGGGACGAGCCGGTGGAGCTCCAAGCTGGTCCACGGCGGCCTGCGCTACCTCGCCTCCGGGCGGGTCGGCGTGGCCCGGGAGAGCGCCGTCGAGCGCGGCGTCCTGATGACCCGCACCGCCCCGCACCTGGTCCGCCCGATGCCCCAACTGGTGCCGCTGCTGCCCGGGTTGATGAGTCGGGGGCAGATCTCGCTGGTCCGCGCCGGATTCGTCGCGGGCGACGCGCTGCGGCTGAGCGCCGGCACCCCGGGCGGCCTGCTGCCGCGGGTTCGCCGCGTCGGCGCCGACCGCGCCCGCCAACTGGTGCCCGGCGTGAGGGCGGAGGGCCTTGCCGGTGCGCTGGTCGCGCACGACGGCCAACTGGTGGACGACGCACGGCTGGTGGTGGCACTGGCCCGCACGGCCGCGCAGTACGGCGCCACCGTGCTGACCCGGGTGCGGGCGGAGGATGCCACCGGCACCTCGGCCCGTCTCACCGACGCGCTCACCGGGCAGTCCCTCACCCTCGCCGCTCGCGCGGTGGTCAACGCCACCGGCGTCTGGGCGGGCGACGTGGACCCGTCGATCCGGCTGCGACCGAGTCGCGGCACCCACCTGGTGGTCGACGCCGCCGCCCTGGGACGGCCCAGCGCCGCGCTCACCGTCCCGGTGCCCGGCTCCACCAGCCGGTTCGTCTTCGCGCTGCCGCAGCAGCTCGGTCGGGTCGCGATCGGCCTGACCGACGAGGACGCACCCGGCCCGATCCCGGACGAACCGCAGCCGACCGAGGGCGAGCTGGCCTTCCTGCTCGACACCGTCAACACCGCCCTGCAGACCGCGCTGACCAGGGCGGACGTGCGCGGCGCGTACGCCGGGCTGCGGCCGCTGATCGACACCGGCGACGGCGCCACGGCCGACCTCTCCCGGCAGCACGCGGTGCTGGAGTCCCCGTCCGGCGTGATCACCGTGGTCGGCGGCAAGCTCACCACCTACCGGCGGATGGCCGAGGATGCCGTGGACACCGCCACCCGCCTGCGCGGACTGCCCGCCCGCAAGTGCTGGACGGCCCGCCTCCCACTGGTCGGCGCGCCCGCCCACCGTGACAGCCGCCAGGCGCCCGACGGTGACGTGCCGGCCTCGCTGCTCGCCCGTCACGGCGGCGCGGCCCGCGAGGTCCTGGCGGCGGGAACGGCCGCACCGGTCGCGGAGGGCGTCGACGTCACCCGTGCCGAGATCGCCTACGCGGTCACCCACGAGGGAGCCCTGGACGCGGACGACGTGCTCCACCGCCGGACCAGGATCGCCCTGGTGGCGGAGGACGCCGCCCGGGCCCGGGCGGCCGTCGAGGAGATCGTGGCGGAGGCGGCCGCGGAGTCCGGGCGGGCATGACGCCGCGGTGACCGCCGCAACGGATCCGGCCGCCGCAACGGATCCGCCCGGCCGGAAGCCGCCGGCCGGGCTCCCGGCGCTCCGTCCCTGAGCGCCCTGTCCCTGAGCGCTCCGTCCCTCAGTGCTCCGTCCCTCAGTGCTCCGTCCGCTCCGGCATCGGGTGGACGGCACCGCGCAGCTCCAGGACGCAGGCGAGCGGGTGCTCGGGTGTCCCGGTCCGCTCCAGCCGGACGGCGAGCGGCAGCGGCGGCTCCTCGGCCAACTCGGCGGCGAGGGTGAGCGGGTAGACACCGTGGCCGTGGACGCGGTGGAACGCGAGCTCCCTGCCGTCCACCAGCAACTCGGTCTCGGTGATCCACCCGGACCGGACGTTCACCGTGACGGAGTGGTCGCCCCGGTCGAGGTGGAAGCTGTGCCGCTGGCGCATCGGGACCTCCTCGGGGGACCTCCGCGCAGGGGAGCGGGAGCGGCGTGCGGACGCCGCCCGGTCAGTCTACGTCCGGCCGCGGGCCCCGGCCGGGCGTGCGGTTGCCCGCCGTCCGGGGAGGTCTGAGGGGGGTCTGCGGGAGGACCCTGGGACGCCCCCGGGAGGTCTGAGAGGTGATCCCCCGGGGGGACCTGCGCGGCCCGTCGGCCGTCCTCAGGCCAGCCGGCCGCCGCCGTCCACGTGGAGGACGGTGCCGGTGACGAAGGGGCTGGTCATCGTGAAGAGGACGGCGCGGACGAGGTCCTCCGTGGTGCCGACGCGGCGGGCGGGGTTGCGCTCGGCGACGGAGCGGAGGAAGGGGTCCTTGTCGGTGCCCATGCGGTCCCAGGAACCGCTGTCGACGATGCCCGGGGAGATCGCGTTGACGCGGACGGGGGCGATCTCGACGGCGAGGGCCTGGACGAGGAACGCCAGCGCGCCGTTGGTGGTGGCCATCACGGTCCGGGCGGGGGCGGGGCGCCAGGCGGCGACGCCGGAGAAGAAGGTGAAGGACGCGCCGTCGGGGGTGCCGGTGACGGCCTGGTCGGCGAGGTGCTTGGCGAGCAGCAGCGGGCCGTACACCTTGGCGGCGAACGCCCGCTGGACGTCGGCGAGTTCGAGATCGGCAAGCGGGCCGTTGGCGGGCATCGCGGCGGTGGACACCAGGTGGTCGAAGGTGCCGGTGGCGGCGGCGAGGGCGGCGATGGAGGCCTCGTCGGCGAGGTCGACCGGGACGACCTCGGCCGGACCGCTGAGCTCGCCCGCCGTCCACTCCAGCTTGCGGGGGTCCGGTCCGGCCAGGACCAGTTCGGCGCCGGCCGCGGAGGCGGCACGGGCGAGGGCGCGACCGGTGTTCGAGCCGGCGCCGACCACGACGACGCGGCGGCCGGCGAGGGAGGAGGAGGGAGCGGTGGGGAGGGAGGAGGGGGCGGTGGGCGTGGAGGGGGAGGTGGTCATGACGGCGGCTCCGATCGGAGGAGGGGCTGGGTTCCCTTCGACCTTCCACCGGCACCTGCTGATGAGTCCAAGGCTTGTTTTCTCGGTAACCCATAAACTCTCTGCATGGCTACGCTGCGACAGCTCGAATACCTGGTGACCGTTGTCGACACGGGCTCCTTCACCCGTGCCGCCGAGCTGCTGCACGTCACCCAGCCGGCGCTGTCGCACCAGGTGCGGGCCCTGGAGCGGGCCGTCGGCGGGACGTTGCTGGAGCGGCTGCCGCGCGCCGTCCGGCTGACGCCGATGGGGCGGGCGGTACTGCCGCACGCCCGGGCGGCGCTCGCCGACGCCGAGCGGCTGCGGACGGCGGCCCGCCTCACCGCGGGGCTCGACGGCGGGGAGCTGGAGCTGGCCACCGTCTACTCGGTCAGCCTCGGCATCCTGCCGCCGGTGCTGCGCGCGTGGCGCCGGCTCCACCCGCAGGTGCGGATCCGGCTGCGCGAGTACGCCCACAACGACGAGCTCCACGCGGCGATGGCGGCCGGTCAGGCGGACGTCGCGGTGGGCACGCCGCCGGCCGACTGGGAGGGGCCGATCCGGGAGCTGGGGGTGGAGGAGTTCGTCCTCGCCCTGCCTGCCGACGACGAGGTGAGGGACCGTCGGCTCATCGACCTGGCAGCCCTGTCCGGGCGTGACTGGGTGCACTACGCGCCCGGCAACGGGCTCGCCGACCTGCTGGACCGGGCCTGTGCGGAGGCCGGGTTCCGGCCGCGGGCCGCGGTGCGCACGGAGCAGACGGCGGCCGCGCCGTTGCTCGCCGCGGCCGGGCTGGGGCCCGCGCTGGTGCCCGCCAACATCATGCCGCCGGGCTTCGACGGCCTGGTCCGACGGCCCGAACCGCCGGTACGGCGCCCGCTCGTCGCGTACACCCGGACGCGGCCGGACCCGCTGACGGCGGCCTTCGTCGAGGTGTTGGCCCGGCAGGCGTGCCTGCTGCCGCCGCACGTCGCCGAGCTGTTGGAGGCGTGAGGGGGCCGGCGTCGGGGCCGCGGTCGGGGGCGCGGTCGGGTCGGGGGCGAGGTCGCCCGATCGTGGGGGGGCGCCGCCCTCGGCCCGGCCGGCACTCGTGCCTCCAAGCTGCCGTGCCCCCGGCTGCTGTGCCTGCCGGCCGCCGCGCCCCGTCGGCTCCGGTGCCCCCGGGGCCCGAGCCCTCCCGCCCGGTGAGCCCTCCCGGCTGCCGCGCCCCCGGTGCCGCGTCCTTCCGGCGCGCCCCCGGGCTCCGCGTCCTTCCGGCGCGCCCCCCCCGCATCGTGGCGAGTGGATTCTCGTGATCTCTACAGTGTTGTAGATTCTTCGGCAGGGAGAGCAAACGAGGAGGGCATCGTGGGAGTTTCGCTGGCCAAGGGTGGCAACGTCTCGCTGACCAAGGAGGCGCCGGGCCTGACCGCCGTCATCGTCGGCCTCGGCTGGGACGTGCGCACGACCACCGGGGCCGACTACGACCTGGACGCCAGTGCGCTGCTCTGCAACGCGCTCGGCAAGGTGGTCTCGGACCAGCACTTCGTCTTCTTCAACAACCTGCGCAGCCCCGAGGGTTCGGTCGAGCACAGCGGCGACAACCTGACCGGCGGCGGCGACGGCGACGACGAGCAGATCAAGGTCGACCTGGACGCGGTGCCCGCCGACGTGGCCAAGGTGGTCTTCCCGGTGTCGATCTACGACGCCGACGCCCGCCTGCAGAGCTTCGGGCAGGTCCGCAACGCGTTCATCCGGATCGTCAACCAGGCCAACGGCCAGGAGATCGCCCGGTACGACCTCACCGAGGACGCCTCGACCGAGACCGCGATGGTCTTCGGCGAGCTCTACCGCAACGGCGTCGAGTGGAAGTTCCGTGCCATCGGCCAGGGTTACGCCTCCGGCCTGCGCGGCATCGCCACCGACTACGGCGTCAACGTCTGAGGCGATGCCGACAGGGCCGGTGAACTCCTAGTCCGCTGAGGTGTTCTGACGGAGGGTCGGCGGCTGCGTGATGGCGTGGCCGCCGAACCCGCCGGTGCCGGCGACCTGTTGCCGCCACCAGTCGACCATCGCGGCCTCGTCCATGGCCGACCAGTCGGGCGCCTCGGTGACCTGGGCCCGCCCGAGCCGCCGTCCCATCTCGACCGTCTCCCGGCCGACGACACCGCGCTCGGCGTCGTACACGGGCAGCAGTTCGGCCCAGGAGCCGGCCGTGCGCCAGGCGTCCTCGAAGGCGCAGGCGTCCTGCAACGCCTTGACGACACCGCTGGTGTTGTGCGGGCGGACCACGGTGGCCGCGTCGCCGGCCAGCAGCAGGCGGCCGGCCGTGCGGCGCGGTACTGCCAGGTCGTAGACCGGCTGCAGGAAGGTCCGCTCGCGCGGGGTGAGGGTGACCACCCCGGCCCAGTACGACGGCAGGTGCCGCTCGGCCAGTGCGGCCAGCTCCTCGAACCGTCCGGTGGTGAGCGTCCCGGCCGGGACGCTGGTCGCGCCGTCCGGCCTCAGCCAGGGCGGTGTGGGGGCGTAGAAGACCCAGTTGACCTGGGTGGAACCGGGCTCCAGGCCCGGGATGCGGTACAGCACCACCTGGCCGCCCGGGTAGCAGACGGTGATCACCTCGCCCTCGGGCCAGAGCGCCGCACCGCCGGGCAGGCCGTCCAGCAGCCGGGCGTCGAAGCTGCCGCGCCAGCAGACGTACCCCGCGTAGGCGGGCCGGGCATCGGGGAAGGCGGACTCGGGGCAGACCGCCTCGCGGACCACCGACCGGTAGCCGTCGGCGCCGATCACCAGGTCGTACGTCTCGCGCCCGCCGCCCGCGCTCTCGATCCAGGCCTGCCCGCGGTCACCGTGCCCGCCACCCGCGCCCTCCCTGCCCTCCCCGCCACCTGTGCCGTCCCCGCCGTCCGTACCGCCGCCCGCCGCGGTGACCGCCTCGCCGAGGCGGAAGGCCACGTTGTCCGGGGTGCGTTCGCGCAGCGCCTGCCAGAGCACGCCCCAGTGGTAGGAGTGGAACGGCATCTCCTGTTCCCAGAGCAGCCGCCCGCGCGGATCGCCCGTACCGCTCCCGCCCCCGCTGCCCGCGCCCTCGCGGGTGAGCCAGTGGCGGTGGGTGAGCCGGTGGTGCCGGATCCCGTCGTCCAGGTGGCCGGCCCGGACCAGCTCGTCGTACCGGGGGTCGAGGACGCAGAGGCCCACTCCCCGGTCCTCCAGCCGGCCGGGACTGCGTTCGAGGACCACCACCTGGTCCGCCCCGCCCCGCGCGGCGGCCCGCGCGAACGCGCACCCCGCGATGCTTCCGCCGACCACGGCTATCGAGCCACCCCGCACTGCCGCCCCCTCTCCGGGGGTCCGCTGCGAACCCCGCGTCGCGCAACGACCATACGCGCGTTCCGTAGTGACCTGACGGCGAGTCAGTGATATTCGGCGCGGAGAGGTGGTGATTCCCATTATGCAACTAGTTGCATAGGTGCCGAGGCATCCCCTACCGTCTGGTAACGAAGAGCCGCCCCCGTCGCCCAGGAGACGCCGATGAGCACCGCCGACCAGCCGCCCTACCCCCACCTGCTGAGCCCGCTCGACCTCGGCTTCACGACCCTCCCCAACCGCGTGATCATGGGGTCGATGCACGTCGGACTGGAGGAGGCGCCCGGCGGCTTCGACCGGATGGCCGCCTTCTACGCCGAGCGCGCCCGCGGGGGCGTGGGCCTGATCGTCACCGGTGGCATCGCCCCCAACGAGGCCGGCCGCCCCTGGGGCGGTGGCGCCATGCTCGTCACCGAGGAGGAGGCCGACCGGCACCGCGTCGTCACCGACGCCGTCCACGCGGCCGGCGGCAAGATCGCGATGCAGATCCTGCACTTCGGCCGCTACGCCTACCACCCCGACCTGGTCGCCCCCAGCGCCCTCCAGGCCCCGATCAGCCCGTTCGTGCCGAACGCGCTCACCGCCGAGCAGGTCGAGCAGACCGTCGAGGACTTCGCCCGCTGCGCAGCCCTCGCCCGGCGGGCCGGGTACGACGGTGTCGAGATCATGGGCTCCGAGGGCTACCTGATCAACGAGTTCACCGCCTCCGCCACCAACCACCGCGAGGACGAGTGGGGCGGCTCCTACGAGAACCGGATGCGGTTCCCGGTCGAGATCGTCCGCCGGGTCCGCGAGCGGGTCGGCCCCGACTTCGTGCTGATCTACCGCCTCTCCATGCTCGACCTCGTTCCCGGCGGCTCCACCCTCGCCGAGGTCGTGCAGCTCGCCCAGGCCGTCGAGGCGGCCGGCGCCACCATCATCAACACCGGCATCGGGTGGCACGAGGCCCGCATCCCCACCATCGCCACCTCCGTGCCGCGCGGCGCCTACGCGTGGGTGACCAAGAAGGTGATGGGCTCGGTCGGCGTGCCGCTGGTCGCCGTCAACCGCATCAACACCCCCGAGATCGCCGAGCAGGTGCTCGCCGAGGGCTGTGCCGACCTGGTCTCGCTGGCCCGTCCGCTGCTCGCCGACGCCGACTTCGTCGCCAAGGCGCAGGAGGGCCGCGCCGCCTCCATCAACACCTGCATCGGCTGCAACCAGGCCTGCCTGGACCACACCTTCAGCGGGCAGATCACCTCCTGCCTGGTCAACCCACGCGCCTGCCACGAGACCGAACTCGTCCTCGCCCCCACCAGGACGCGCAAGCGGATCGGCGTCGTCGGCGCCGGGCCGGCCGGCCTCGCGTTCGCCGTCTCGGCCGCCGAACGCGGCCACGCCGTCACCCTGTTCGACGCGGCCGACACCGTCGGCGGGCAGCTGAACATCGCCCGGCGCATCCCCGGCAAGGAGGAGTTCGACGAGACCCTGCGCTACTACCGCACCCGGCTGGCCGAGTTGGCCGTCGAGCTGCGCCTCGGTGCCATGGTGGACGCGGACCAGCTGGCCGCCGGGGGCTTCGACGAGATCGTCCTCGCCACCGGCGTCACCCCGCGGATCCCCGCCGACCTGCCGGGAGTCGACCACCCCAGTGTGGTCGGCTACCTGGACGTGCTGCGGGACGGCGCCGACGTCGGCAAGCGCGTGGCCATCCTCGGCGCCGGCGGCATCGGGTTCGACGTCGCCGAGTACCTCACCGACCAGGGCGACGCCGCGAGCCTCAACCCGCCCGTCTTCCACCGCAAGTGGGGCATCGACCCCGAGTACCGCGAGCGCGGCGGCCTCACCCGCCCCGAGCGGCCCGAGCCCCCGCGCAGCGTCCACCTGCTCCAGCGCAAGACCACCAAGGTCGGCGCCGGCCTCGGCAAGACCACCGGCTGGATCCACCGCACCGAGCTCAAGCACCGCGGCGTCACCATGGTCGCCGGCGTGACCTACGAGCTGATCGACGACGCAGGCCTGCACCTCGTCGTGGACGGCGAACGGCAGCTCCTGCCCGTCGACACCGTCGTCCTCTGCACCGGCCAGGAGCCGCGCCGCGACCTCGACGTGGCGCTGCGCGAACTCGGCCTCGCCCCGCACCTGATCGGCGGCGCCGACGTGGCCGCCGAACTCGACGCCAAGCGCGCCATCAAGCAGGGCACCGAGCTGGCCGCCGCGCTCTGACCTCCGGGGCTTCCCGCACCGGCGCCGCCCCTCGCTCCCACCCGGGAGGGAGGGGCGGCGCCGCCCGTGCGCCCGCCCTCAGCCGCTGACGTCCAGCGCCGTGCCGTACAGCCGCTGCACCCGCAGCCGGATCACCACCCGCCGTTCGGCGACCTGCTCGGCCAGGAACTCCCGCGGGTCCGCCGGCCGGAACTCCGCCGGGAGCATCGCCAGCAGCTCCTGCCCGACCGCGTCGCCCGGGACGGCCGTCGCCTCCGAGACCTCCGCCTCGCCCTCCGCGACGGCGAAGGAGAACGCGTCCGGTCCCTGGACGTGCAGGGCCGCCCGCGGGTCGCGCCGCAGGTGGCCCACCTTGACGCGGTCGGCGGTGGTGGAGAACCGCACCACGCGCCCGGTGGGGTCCCACCGGTACAGCATGGTGGTCAGGTGCGGGTGGCCGCTGCGCTTGACGGAGGCGAGGGTGCCGAACTGCCGGGCGCCGAGCAGGTCCGAGAGGGCCTCGTCGGAGAGGGGGCGGGGCGCTGGTCGCTGAGTCATGACCGGTCCAACTTTCCGGCGCATGCAAAAGTTCCGAACTGGATTACCTTTTTGTGGACTACTTTCTTGCTGCGCCCCGGAGTCGGGTCCGGCCTCCGGTGCCAGGACCGGCCTTCCGCCCCGGAACCTGCCTCCGGCGCCAGGGGCGGCCCCCGGTGCCACGCCCTAGGATCGGCCCATGTCGCTGCCGCACGCCATCCTCACCGCCCTGTTGGAGAAGCCTTCCTCGGGGCTGGAGCTGACCCGGCGGTTCGACAAGTCGATCGGCTTCTTCTGGTCCGCCACCCACCAGCAGATCTACCGCGAACTCGGCCGCCTGGAGGCCTCCGGCCAGATTCGGGCGCTCCCGCAGACCGGACCGGTGCGCGGCCAGAAGAAGGAGTACGAGGTGCTGCCCGACGGCCGCGCCGAGCTCGAACGGTGGACGGCCGCCGGGGACGCTCCCAAGGCCGTCCGTGAGCCGCTGCTGCTGCGCCTGCGCGCGGCGGCGGTGGTCGGCACCGCCGGCCTGGAGGCCGAGCTGAACCGTCATCTCGCGCTCCACCGCGCCCAGTTGGCCGACTACGAGGAGATCGAGCGGCGGGACTTCCCGCCCGAGGGGTCGGCCGGCGAGAACCGGCTCCAGCACGCCGTCCTGCGGGCCGGGATCGGTCTGGAGTCGTTCTGGGTGGAGTGGCTCACCGGGACCCTCGCGGAGCTCCCCGACCCCTCCTGAGCTGCGGCCCTGCGCTTCGGGCGGGCGGCGCGGCGGCCCCGGTGCGACACTGGGTGCCTGTCCCTGTCCGACTCCTGATCGGGGGCCCGCATGTCCCACTCGCGGCCTCTCCTCGCCCTCGCCGCCGCGGCCGTGGCCACCGCCGTCACCCTCGGTGCGGCCGGGAGTGCCACCGGCTCCGCCCGGCCGGCGGCCATCACCCTCCAGGCGGCCCCGGCCGAACAACTGCCCACGTCGGAACAGCTGAAGGCGGCCCTGCTCACCGCCGCCGAACTCGGCCCGGACTTCACCGAGATCCCGTCCGAGGCGAGCGCGTCACCGAGCGGCGGCGCCTCCCCGGTGGCCGGCTGTGACGCGCTGCGCGCCCTGCTGAATCGGCAGGACACCGGGGCCTCGCCACAAACCCCGCATCAGGAAGCCGAGTTCGACGGACCCGGCGGCAACCCCATGGTGACCGAGTCGCTCACGGCCGAGGACTCCGCCAAGCTCACCACCGACTTCGCCACCGTCAGCGACGCGTTCGCGAACTGCCACAGCCTCACCTTCACCGACGGCACCGGCTCCGCCGTGACCTTCCAGGTCACCCCCATCACCCTGGGCGACCGCCACGACGCCCCCGCCGTCCGCCTCGACGGCAACCTCGCCGGCGTCGTGCTCAACGGCTACCTCGGTATCGAACGCTTCGGCCCCACCGCCATGGCCTACGGCTTCTTCCAGCGCGACGACGACTCGTCCCAGCTGGCCTCCGTCTACTACCGCGCCGCCGTCGCCAAGGCCGAACACATCCTCGGCAGCACCGCCGGCAGCACCACCGCCCCGGCAGCCGCAGTCTGACCGGCAGCGAAGGTCCGTCCTCCCCGGACCGCGGGGGAGGGCGGGCCTCTCCGGGTGGGGGTTCGCCTCGGGGGCCTTGCCCTTCCGGACCGGTGGCGTCACCGTCGGCTCGTGGCGCAGGGGGCCGGTGATTCCTAGGGCTGCGCCGCCAGGCGGGTGGCGGCGGCCTCCAGGAGGAGGTCGAGGGCGAACGGGTAGCCGCTGCGGTCCATGTCGGAGACGAGGAGGTCGGCGGTGGCGGCGATGTGGGGGTGGGTGTCGGGGCCGAGGCGCGCGTAGCGCAGGCGCCAGACGGCGAGGTCGGCGGCGCGGGCGGGGGCGGGCAGGGCGAGGGCGGCGGCGTCCTGGGCGGCGAAGGCGAGCGCCTGGTCGACGAAGGCGTGGTAGATCCGGACGGCCTCCGGGTCGGGGAAGCCCGCGCGGCGCAGGACGCCGAGGATCGTCTCGACGGCCCGCGTCTCGTTGTCCCGCCCGGTGGTGCGGTGGGCGGCGAGCTGGGCGGCCTGGGGGTGTGCCTGGTAGGCGGTGTGGATGCGCATGCCGATCTCGCGCAGGTCGGCCCCCCAGTCACCGGTGAGCCGCAGGCCGTGCTGGGCGCGGCCGATGAGTTCGTCCGCGACGGCGAGCATCAGGTCGTCGGTGTTGTGGAAGTACCGGTAGACGGCGCTCGGGTCGGCCCCCAGGGCGGCGCCGAGGCGGCGGACGGTCAGCGCGGCCGCGCCGTGCTGGCCGATCAGTCGCAGGGCCGTCTCGACGATGACCTGTTCGGACAGGACCGTGCCCTGCTTGGTCGGCCGTCTGCGCCGCCGCTGCGGTTCGGGGACCACGCGTTCCGTCATGGCGGGCAGCCTAGGGCAACGAGGGCTATGACAACAGCGTTGGCGTTGCGACGGCCGTCCGCGCCCGCGGCGACCGTCCGAGCCCGCGACGGCCCGTGACCGCCCGGCGCCGTCGGCAGTCGGCAGTCGGCCGATCGGCGGACGGCGGACCCCGGCACGGGTGGCCTCCCCCCGTGCCACGGGTCCCACTGGTACCACGGATCCGACAACCAGGGGGATGCACAGAGACGAGGTAGCGCAGCGCCATGTCCCACCACCTCAGTGGTCCGAACCTCCGCTCACCGCGCGGCGACGCCCGGCTCGACCTCACCGACCTGTTCGCTTTCCCGGGCTCGGACGCCTCGGGCCGGACCGTTCTCATCATGAACGTGAACCCGTACGCGCCGACCCGGGCCGCCGAGTTCCACCCGGACGCCGTCTACCGGATCAACATCGACAACGACGGTGACAACCGGGCGGACGTCGCCTACTCGTTCACCTTCTCCGGCCCGGGCACCGGCGGCCAGACCGTCACCGTCCACCGCGCCACCGGGGAGGCGGCCCGGAGGCACGAGGCGGGCGGCGACGTGCTGTTCGCCAACGTGCCGGTCGCCTTCGGCTATGCGCCGGACGTGGCGGAGGTGGGTGGCTACAAGCTCTCCGTGGGCCTGCGCAGCGATCCCTTCTTCGCCGACCTCGAAGGGATCGTCAACAACTTCACCTGGACCGGCAAGGACGCCATGGCCGAGGCCAACGTCTTCGGCATCGCCCTCGAAGTCCCGGACGCCGAGCTGGGCCCGGATCCGGTGATCGGCGTCTGGGCCCGGGTCAGCCTCCACCTGGACGGGCAGCTGATCTCCGTCGACCGGGGCGCGCACCCCTCGCTGACCGCGTACTTCAACGCGGAGGAGGTCAAGGACGCGTACAACACGGGCGAGCCGGCCGACGACTGGGCGACGTACCGCGAGGCCTGGACGGCCGTCCTCCAGCACACCGGGGACTACACCACCGAGGCGGCGACGGAGACGCTGAAGCTCGTCCTCCCCGACGTCCTGCGCTACGACCGCTCCCGCCCCGCCGCCTACCCGAACGGCCGCACCCTCAGCGACGACGTGACCTCCGCCCGCCTCGCCATGGTCTCCGGCGGCAAGATCCTCAGCGACCACATCCCTCCGCACACCGACCTCCTCCCGACCTTCCCCCACCTCGGCCACCCGCACCCGGCGGAGTAGCCGGGGAACGGCTCACAGGGCCGTGCCGGGTGGGTGAACCGGGGGACGGCCGGTCGGCGGCGTAGGGCGGCCCGGGGCGGTGCCCGGGGCGTCGCCGTCCGGTCAGGCCGGGGGGCGGGCGTCGCTGAGGTCGGCGTACTCCTCGATGAGGGTGCGGGCCTGCTCGGGGGTGAGGGGGCGGGCGAAGAGGTAGCCCTGGCCGAGGGGGCAGCCCATGGCGGCGAGCAGGTCACGCTGCTCGGTGTTCTCGATGCCCTCCGCGATGACCTGGACGCCGAGGGTGTCGGCGATCCGGGTGATGCCCTCGACCAGGGCGTACTGCTGCTGGGAGAGGCCGAGGCCGTCGATGAAGGACTTGTCGATCTTCAGGATGGAGATCGGGAACTCGCGCAGGTAGGAGAGCGAGGAGTAGCCCGTCCCGAAGTCGTCGATGGCGATGCCGACGCCCAGCCCGGTCAGGGTGCGCATGTCGGTGTGGACGCGTTCGTCGCGGCGCATCAGCACGGACTCGGTCAGTTCCAGGACGAGCGCCTGCGGGGTGATCCCGGAGGTCCGGACGGCGCCGCGCACCACGTCCACGAAGCCGGCGTCGCGGAACTGCCGGGCCGAGACGTTGACGTTGACCCGCAGGGGCGGCAGGCCGCGGGCGCTGCGCCGGTCGCCGCTGAGCCGGTGCCAGCCGGCCACCTCCTGGGCGGCCCGTTCCAGGACCCACGCGCCGAGCGGCACGATCTGGCCGCTCTCCTCGGCGAGTGCGATGAAGTCGTCGGGCAGCACCATGCCGCGCCGGTCGTGCGGCCAGCGGACCAGTGCCTCGAAGGCGACCAGGTCGCCGGTCTGCAGGTCGACGATCGGCTGGTAGTACAGCTTGAACGCGGACTCGGCGATCGCGGTGTCCAGGTTCTCGTTCAGTTCGTGCCGCTCCACCAGCCCGGCCTGGAGCGCGGGCTGGTAGTGGCACCACTGCCGCTTGCCGGCCGACTTCGCCGAGTACAGGGCCAGGTCGGCGTGGCTGAGCAGCTCGGTCCCGTCCACGCTGTCCTCGGTGGTGGCGACGCCGATGCTGGCCGTGACCCGGACGGCGCCCGCGCTCAGCTTGAACGGCTCCGTGAAGGCGGACAGCACCGCGTCCGCCGTGGCGCCGACGTCGGCCGGGCGCAGCGCGTCCTCCACCAGGACGGCGAACTCGTCGCCGCCGAGCCGGGCCGCCGTGTCGGAGGTGCGCAGCGCGGTGGAGACCCGGAGCGAGACGGCGACCAGCAGTTCGTCGCCGACCGCGTGCCCCTGGGTGTCGTTGACCACCTTGAAGTCGTCCAGGTCGATGAAGAGCACCCCGGTGATGGCGCCGCTGCGCTCGCCGCGCGAGAGCGCGTGGCCCACGCGGTCCTGGAAGAGGACGCGGTTGGCCAGGCCGGTGAGCGAGTCGTGGAAGGCGCGGTGGGTGAGCTCGCGCTCCATCTGACGCTGTTCGGTGACGTCGCGCAGGGTGAGCACCAGGCCACCCACCGTCGGGTCGCCGCGCAGGTCGTTGCAGCGGACCTCGGCCTCGATCGGCGTGCGGTCGTGGCGCAGCAGGCGCCAGTGTTCACGTTGCATTTCGCGGCTGTCGCCCGACCGCCCGCCGCCGTCCAGGCCGCGCATCCGGGCCAGTGCGCTGCCGACGGCGCGGCTGTCCTCGGGCGGGACGAGGTCGGTGATCAGGGTGCCGTCCAGGCTGGGGTAGCCGAGGACGCGTTCGGCGGAGGAGGAGGCGTAGCGGACGCCGTCGTCGGCGTTGAGGATCAGGATGACGTCGCTGGCGCTCTGCACCAGGGTGCGGAAGTAGACCTCGCTGTTGCGGCGGTTGATCTCCTGGCTCAGCATCACGCGTTCGACGGCCAGTGCGGCCTGGGCGGCGAGGATCTCCAGCGAGCTCCAGAGGCTGGTCAGCTCCTGTTCGGTTCCGGTGACGATGAGTGCGCCGATCAACGGGTCGCCGGAGGGGCGTTCGGCGAGGGTCAGCGGGCAGAGCAGGGCGGAGGGCATGCCGTCGAAGCGGAGGGCCAGGTCGCTGCCGATGTCCTCGACGGGGAGTAACCGGGTCTCGCGGACGGCCGCCAGGGCGAGCACCTCGTCCGAGCCGGGGCCGTCGCCCAGGGTGTGCTGGGCCGGTCCGCGCTCGGCGTGCCGGATGTGCAGGACGCCGGCCTCGGTGACCGCGAGCAGCGCGACGTGGCCGGGCTCGGCCGGCATCAGGGTGGAGGCGGCGGCCTGGACGGCGTCGGCGACCTCCTCGACGGTGACGGCCGCGGTCAGTGAGGCGCCGGCCTCGCGCAGCGCCCGTTCCCGGGCCAGGGCCTGCCGGCGGGCGCCGACCACGATGGCGAGGCGGGCCAGGACGAGCAGGAAGAGCAGGGCGGAGAAGGCGCCGATCACCCCGGCGTTGTTGGTGTTGCCGTTGACGGACTCGACGATCAGGATGGTCGGCGCGATCAGCGAGGCCGCGGTGAGCAGGGCCAGCCGGCCGTGGCCGAGGTCGACCACCTGCGAGGGCACCGGTCTGGTCAGCTCGACCATGGAGGGGTGCAGTGCGGCCGCGCCCCAGGCGGTGTAGAAGGCGGCCCAGCCGAGGTCGACCGGGGTGCCGATGTGCCAGTCGCCGTGCAGCTGGATCAGCCCGTACAGGATGTCGGAGATCAGCAGGCCGACGGTCCCGACCGTGAGCAGCTGGAGCGCCCGGCTGCTCCCGCCGCGTGGGACGAGCAGGCGCAGCAGCAGGAAGAGCACGATCACGTCGCCCAGCGGGTAGGCCATCGAGACGGCCTTCTGGAACCAGCTGAGGTCGGGGTTCCGGGCGTACGGGAGGATCAGGTAGATCCAGGCGAGCAGGGCGAGGCCCATGGTGAGGATGAGCGCGTCCAGCAGGCTGGCCCGGTCCTGATGGGCCGTCCGCCAGCGGATGAAGCCCAGGACGCCCGCCGCGTACAGCAGGTACTCGGCGAGGTAGAAGCCGTCGGCCACCGAGGGGAAGGGGCTCCCCAGGTGCAGGAACTCCAGCTGGATGACCTGGACGACCTCGCCGGCGGTGAAGCTGAGGTTGGCGAGTGCGAGCAGGTACCAGAAGAGCGCGTGGGAGGGGCGGTTGAGTCGGACGCCGACCACGATGGCGGCGACGCCGCCGAGGCCGATGCCTGTCCACCAGATGATCCGCTGCGTCGGGTAGATGTAGTAGATGCAGGTGAACAGCACCATCCACACCAGATAACAGACCATCAGGTGTTGTCGCCGGCGTGTCAACGAGGCTACCTCCTCCACGACATCACTCCGCCGGTCGGGCGGGGGAGTTCGGGTGAGGACGGGTCTTCCGGGAGTCGCCCTTCGGGGCAGGGGCTGCGTCCGTCCGTCGGGTCGGGACCGGACGTTCGAAATGAGCCGTGAGTGCGTATAGTCGGAAATGTCGCACCTCCCAGCATTCTGCCGCCACAGCACGAGGTCAAGCCGGTGGATGATGCAGCAGACAGCGCACAGGGCGCACGGTCGGAAGTGAACTCCGGTCGTCACGCCGTGTTGTGCAACGAAGACGGTCGGTATGCGATCTGGCCAGGTGACTTCACCGTTCCGAGTGGTTGGCGGACGGTGTTCGGCCCGGACGGCCGGGCGGCCTGCCGGGCCTACGTGGAACGCGAGTGGCGGTGGGACGGGCTCGGGCTCGGGCCGTCGCACGGCACGGGTGCCGGACCGGACGCGGACGCGGACACGGGCGCGGACACGGGCTCGGGCCGGCCGCCGGCCGCCGGGTCCGCGGACACCGTGCACGGGCTCTTCCGGGCGCGCGCCGCCGACGGTCCGGACGCCCTCGCCGTCCTCGCCGAGGACGGCGAACTGAGCTACCGCGAACTGGACCGGCGCAGCGACCGGCTGGCCGCCGCGCTGCGGGCCCGGGGCGTCGGACCGGACCGGGTGGTGCCCGTCTGCCTGGAGCGCGGGACCGGCCTCGTGACGGCCTGGCTCGGCGTGCTCAAGGCCGGCGGGGCCTTCCTCCCGCTGGACCCGGCCCACCCCGAGCGGCGGCTCGCGCAGCTCGTCGAGGACTGCCGCGCCACGGTGGTGGTGGCAGGGCGCGGGCGGCGCTTCACGGGCGCCGAGGTGCTGGCCGCGGACGCGGAGGCGGAGACCTGGGAGGGGGGACCGGAGCCGGACACCGCTGCTGCGGACGACCTCGCGTACCTGATCTACACCTCCGGCACCACCGGTACGCCCAAGGGCGTGCCCGTCACCCACCGTTCCCTCCTCTTCACCCTGGACCGCGTCGTCCGCGCCTACGGGCTGACCCCGCACGACCGGGTGCTGCAACTGGCCGCCCTCGGCTTCGACACCGCGTTGGAGCAGGTGCTCGCCACCCTGGTCAGCGGCGCCACCCTCGTCCTCGGCGGGGCGCGGACCTGGGCGCCCACCGAGCTGGTGCACCGGATGCACGACCTGGGGCTCACCGTCACCGACCTCACGCCCGCCTACTGGCACCACGTGCTGGCCCTGCTCCCCGAGGGCGGTCCGGCCCCCGCGGGCCTGCGGCTGGTCGTGGTGGGCGGGGACACCGTGCACGCCGACGACTGCCGCACCTGCCTGGACCGGCTGCCCGGCGTCCGGCTGGTCAACGCGTACGGGGTGACCGAGGCCGCGGTCACCTCCACGCTCTGCGAGGTCACGCCGGAGGCGCTGGCCGGCGGTGCGCACGGGCGCGCCGCGCACGGGCCGCCGGCCGGTGGGGCGTCGGCCGCCGCCGCGGCGGCGCCGGTGCCGATCGGGCGGCCGCTGCCGGGCGTGCGGGTGCACGTGCTGGACGCGCGGCTCTCCCCGGTGCGGCCGGGGGAGAAGGGCGAGATCTACCTCGGCGGCCCCGGCCTGGCCCGCGGCTACTGGCGACAGCCCGGCCTGACCGCGGAAACGTTCCTTCCCGACCCGTACGCGGCCGTCCCCGGGGAACGCATGTACCGCACCGGCGACGCCGGGCGCTGGCGGGCCGACGGCAACCTGGAGATCCTCGGCCGCTTCGACGACCAGGTGAAGGTCCGCGGCTACCGCGTCGACCCCGCCGAGGTCGAATCGGTGCTCGCCGCCCACCCCGACGTCCGGCAGGCCCGCGTCGCCGCCGACGGCAACGACGACGGAACGCGCGTCCTCACCGCCTACTACACGCTGACCGGGCGCGCCGAGTCCGGCGCCGGTGCCCGGCGTCCGCAGATCCGGTCCTACCTGGCCGAACGGCTGCCGGACTTCATGGTCCCGGCCGAGTTCGTGCTGCTCGACCGCATGCCGCTCACCCCCCACGGCAAGATCGACCGGCGCCGGCTGCCGCACACCACGCCGCAACTCCAGCGGCGGGCCGGCGGAGGACGGGGCGACGGGCCGGCGGAGGAGACCGAGGGCCAGGACGAGAACGGGCGCCAGGACGAGAACGGGCGGACGGACGAGATCGCGCGCGCCGACGGGGCCGCGCGTCCCGACGGCAACGGGGGCGCGATCGAGGCCGGCATCGCCCAGCTCTGGTCCCAGCTGCTCGGCGTCGACACCGTGGGACCCTCCGACGACTTCTTCGAACTCGGCGGCAACTCCCTGCTCGCCATGGAGATGCTCGCCCGGGCCCGGATCATGTTCGGCATCGACGTCACCCGGATCCGCTTCCTCACCCGGTCGCTGCTGCGCGACTCCACCCTGCGCGCCTTCGCCGACGCCACCCGGACGGCGCGCTCCGCCTGGAACGGCCTCGGCGAGACCACCGTCGACTGGGCCGCCGAAGCCGAACCCGGCACCCCCGTCCGGCAGTCCTGGCGCCCCGCGCCCTGCCGCGCCGAACCTGCCGAGATCCTGCTCACCGGCGCCACCGGCTTCTGCGGCGCCCATCTGCTGAACACCCTGCTGCGCACCACCGGCGCCCGCATCCACTGCCTGGTCCGCGCCCCCGACGAGGAACACGCCCTCGAACGCATCCGCGCCGCGCAACAGCGGTTCCTCCGGCACGACCTGGCCGACGCCCGGGTCGTCCCGCTGGTCGGCGACCTCACCGAACCCCTGCTCGGCCTGACGCAGCACCGGTTCGAGGAACTGGCCGACAGCCTGGACGCCATCCACCACCTCGGCGGACAGGTCAACTTCATCTACCCCTACCACCAGCTGCGCGCCGCCAACGTCGGCGGCACCCGCGAGATCGTCCGGCTGGCCGGGCACTCCCGCGGCGTCCCGGTGCACTACCTCTCCACCCTCGCCGTCCTGGCCGGCTTCGGCCCGGCCGGCGTCGCCGAGGTCACCGAGCGGATGCCGCTCGCGTACCCGGAGAAGCTCGCGGTCGGCTACGTCGAGAGCAAGTGGGTCGCCGAACAGCTGCTGCACAACGCGGCCGCGGCCGGCCTGCCGGTCACCGTGCTGCGCACCAACGACGTCACCGGCGACCTCGCCACCGGGGTGATGAACACCGGAACCGAGATCTGCGCGCTGATCAAGTACATGGCGGACAGCGGAAGTTGCCCCGACGTCCGGCTGCTGCTCGACTTCGTCCCGGCCGACCGCTTCAGCCAGGCCGTCGCCCACATCGCCGCCCACGCCCCCGCCAACGGCGAGGTCTACCACGTCACCTCACCCCGCCCCGGCGTCCTCGCCGACCTCGCCGCCCGCCTGCGTGCCCGCGGCCACCCGGTGGACGAAGTCCCGTACGCCGCCTGGGTCCAGGACCTCGTCCGGTTCGCCGCCGGCCACCCCACCCATCCGATGACCCCGTTCGTCCCGCTCTTCGTCGACCGCAGCCCGGGGACGGAACTCTCCATCAGCGAGATGTACTTCCGCCCGACGTTCCCGCTCTTCGACCGCGCCAACACCGAACAGGCCCTGGTGGGCAGCGGGATCGACCTTCCGGCGGTCGACGACGGGCTGCTGGACCACTACCTGGAGCAGCTGACGGCGGAGGGCTTCCTGGCCCCGCCCGTGGGGGTGTTGCGACGGTGAACGGGACGGCCGGGATGTTCGACGGACTGGACGTGGCGCGGGCGCCGGGGGACGGGCCGGTGGCGTTCGGGGGCGGGCTCGCGGCGGACGTGCTGCTGGCCGCTTACCGGCGCGGGCTGTTCCCGATGCCCGCCGCCGACGACTACGCGAGCGCCTTCAACGAGGCCCGGTTCGAGGAGGCGGTGGCCTCGGGCACGGTGGCGCTGCTCCCGGGAGCCGCCGCCGTCGACGACGACGACCCCTACGCCCTGGCCTGGTGGTCCCCGGACCCTCGCCCGGTGATCGCCCCGGGCGGGGTGCGCATCGGGAGCCGGCTCGCCCGGCGGCTGCGCAACGGCCTGCCGTGGTGGACCAGCGCCGACCGGGCCTTCCCAAGAGTCCTCGCCGCCTGCGCCGAGGGCCGCCAACCGCCCTGGCTCACCGAGGGGTTACGCGCCACTCTGCTCCAGCTGCACGACCGCGGCGCGGCGCACAGCGCCGAGGTCTGGGACGGCGAGGAGCTGATCGGCGGGGTCTTCGGGGTCACCGCGGGACCCGTCCTCAGCCTCGACTCGATGTTCCACCGCCGGTCCGACGCCGCCCGCGTCGCCGTCGCCGACCTCGCCGCCCGCTTCGCCGACGCGGGCGGCCGTCTCCTCGACGCCCAGTGGGACACCCCGCACGTCCGCACCCTCGGCGCCGTCCCCACCTCCCGCGCCGACTACCTCGCCGCACTCGCCGCCCCGGCCGACCTGCGGCCGCTGGCCCCGGACGCCCTCCCGGTCTCCCGCCTGGGGCGGCGCTGACCCCCGGCGCTCACCCCGTCCGCGCCGCCCCGCGCCGCCCCGCGCCGCCCCGCGCCGCCCCGCGCCGCCCCGCGC
>NZ_JBHJUK010000037.1:0-64909 GCF_042266225.1 Kitasatospora sp. NPDC056181 | reverse complement strand
GCCCCGGCCCCCCACGGGCACCGCCCCCCCCAACCGCGCCCCGCCCCCCACATGCCCGCGCCGCCCCGCGACCGGTGGCGGTCTACTTCGTGGCGGGGATGAAGAAGACGTTGTCGGGCGTCACGATCTTGGTGATGGCCTGTCCGAAGAGGGTGCTCGGCTCATTGCCCTCGTGGAGGATGTCGGTGTTGAGGAGCACGACGAGGGTCGCGCCCGTCCCGGGCATGTGGAGGACGAGGCTCTCGTACCCGGGCAGTGAGCCGTTGTGTCCCACCCACCCCTGGACACTGAAGATGCCCAGCCCGTAGCCCGCGCCGGGGAGGCCGGTGGACAGGTACTTGGTGCGCTGCTCCTGCGTCTCGGGCGAGAGCAGCGTGCCGTCCGCGAGGTCCTCGGCCCAGCGCTTCATGTCGTCCAGGTCGGAGATCATCGCGCCGGCGGCCCAGCCCCAGCTCGGGTTCCAGTCCGTGGCGTCGACCGTCGCGCCGTTCAGGGTCTGGTTGGTGTACCCGTGTGCGTGCGGGGACGGGAACTCGGCCCCCTTGGGGAACACGGTGTCGTCGAGGCCGCTCGGCTTCGTGACCCGGTCGTGGATGAACTCGGCCAGCGGGACGCCGCTCACCTTCTCGACCAGCAGGCCGAGCAGGATGTAGTTGCTGTTGTTGTACTGGAACTGCGTGCCCGGCGCGGCGACGTTGGGGTGCTTGTAGCCGTACGCGAGCAGTTCCTCGGGGGTGAAGGGCTTGGTGGGGTTCGACTCCAGCGCGGTGACGAAGCCCGGGTCCGAGGAGTACGGGAAGAGGCCGCTGCGCATCTCCGCGAGGTTTCGCACGGTGATCCGGTCGCCGTCCGGGACGCCGCCCACGTACTTCGAGATCGGGTCGTCGAGCCCGACCAGCCCGTCGTCGACCAGCTCCAGCACGGCGGTGGCGGTGAAGGTCTTGGTCACGCTGCCGATCCGCATGTAGAGGTCGTCGGACATGGGGGCGCCGGTCTTCTTGTCGGCGACGCCGAAGGAACGGACGTACCGGCCCTTGCCCGGCAGCCACAGGCCGACGGTGACACCGGGAACACCCGTCTGGTTCATCACCTGCTTGACGGCCGCGTCGAGCTGGGCCGCGAGCTCGGGGCTCAGCTCCTCCTGCGTGCAGTCCTCGTCGGAGGCGGTGTCGGCCGCGGCGTCGGAGCCGGCGTCGGTGTACCGGCCGCGGTCGCCGCGGTGGTCGTCCCCGCGGGCGTGGCCGTGTCCGTGGTGGCCGCGGTGGTGGCCGTGCCCGTGGCGGTGGTCGCGTCCGTGGTCGTGTCCGTGGGCGGTCACCAGGCCGGGCGCGGCCGCGCTCGCGGGTATCGCCCCCACCGGGAGGAGTCCGGCGACGGTTATCGCGGCCACTGCCAGGCCACGGTAGGCCGTCGTCCTGCGTCGGTGGGAAAGCGGTCGGGTCATTTCGTTGGTCCTCGTTCCGGGTCGCGTCCAGCTCTTGAGGAGATCGTCGGCGGCAAACGCCCGCCACGACGACCCTGACGAGCTGTCCGGGTGACGAGGGGTCGGCTCCCGGTCCGGATACCAGGAGGAGGCCCGGCGCGCGCGGCCTGCGCGTGCCGGGCCCGGGGTCCGGCCGGGGTGCTCGGGGGAGGTCGGGCCTGGTCAGGGGCGGTCAGGAGGCGACGGTGGCCGCCGAAAGGGTGACCACGCGCTCGAAGCGTCCGTCGAGGTGTACCGACGGTGTGTCACCGGCCTGCTCACCGGCCGGCTCACCGGTCGTGCCCGCCGCCGTTCGCACGAGGCTCGGATGCGCCGCCCGCGGCGGCGCGGCGGGCGAGGAGCGCGGCCCGGCGCTCGTCGAACCTGGCGGCCTGGGCGGTCAGGGCGTCCAGGTGGTCGCCGAGCTGCTGCTGGGCCCTCAGCCCGTCCGGCCCGAGCCCGGCCGTCTCCATGATCCTCAGGTGACGGAGCACCGGCTGGAGGACGTCGTCGTGGTGGATGCGGAGGTTGTAGACGCCGCCGAGCGCGATCCGGGCGGCGGCCCGTTCGAAGCCCGGCATGCCGTGGCCGGGCATCCGGAAGCCGGTCACGACCTCGGCCACCGCCTGCATCGCCTGGTCGGGGGCGAGTTCGAGCGCGGCCTTGAGCAGGTTGCGGTAGAAGACCATGTGCAGGTTCTCGTCGTTGGCGACCTGCGCCAGCATCCGGTCGCACACCGGGTCGCCGGACTCGTGGCCGGTGTTGCGGTGCGAGACGCGGGTGGCCAGCTCCTGGAAGGCGACGTAGGCGACCGTGTGCAGCGGCGAGTGCCCGTTGTCGGAGACGAAGCCGTTGCGCATGTGCGACATCCGGGCCCGCTCCAGGGCCGCCGGGTCCACCGCGCGGGAGGCGAGCAGGTAGTCGCGCAGCACGATGGAGTGCCGGGCCTCCTCCGCCGTCCACTGGTGCACCCAGGTGCCCCAGGCGCCGTCACGGCCGAACAGGGTGGCGATCTCGTGGTGGTAGCTGGGCAGGTTGTCCTCGGTCAGCAGGTTCACCACCAGCGAGACCCGGCCGACCTCGGTCAGCGGCGACTGCTCGGGCGACCACGGCTCGCCGCCCAGCGGGCCGTCGAAGTCCCGGCCCCGGCCCCAGGGCACGTACTCGTGCGGCATCCACTCCTTGAACACCCGCAGGTGACGGTTGAGCTCCCGCTCGACCACCTCCTCCAGGTCGTGCAGCAGGCGGGCGTCGGACAGGGCGGTGCGGGAGGGGGAGGAGGTGATGCTCACAGGTGCCGGCTCCGGGACGTCGGTTGAAACCTACGGTTGCGTAGGTAGCGTCACCGTAGGTGGGCCACCGGGCGCTGTCTGGGGTCGTTGGGCCCTTTCCGCGCACGCACCGCCGGGGTCCGGCCGGGACCAACGGCCCCGGAAGTCCCGGGACCAGCGGCCCCGGAAGTCCCGGGACCAGCGGCGCCGGAAGTCCCGGGACCTATGGCGCCGGAAGTCCCGGGCCGACCGCGCCCCGACCCGCCGGGCACCGGGCCTGGCGGGGCCGGTGGCGGGGGCCGTCCGGCCCTGTACCCGGGGGCGGCCGGCACGGCACGGTGAAGCGGTTCGCGGCGGCCCGCCGGGGGCACCATGAAGCCGCGGTCACCACGGGAGGTGGGGCGATGCCCGGCAGCGGGAGACCTGTGATCGAACTCCGGTCACTCACCAAGCGGTACGGACGGACGGTCGGCGTCGAGGCACTGGACGTCGAGGTCGGCGCCGGCGAGGTGTTCGGGCTCCTCGGCCCGAACGGCGCCGGGAAGACCACCACGCTGCGCTGCCTCGTCGGACTGCTGCGGCCCAGCGGCGGGCAGGTCCGCGTCCTGGGGCTGGACCCGGTCGCCGACCACCGCCGGCTCGCACCCGCGATCGGCTACCTGCCCGGGGAGCTGCGCCTCTACCCCGAGCTCACCGGGCGGCAGACCCTCGACCTGCTGGCCGCCCTCCAGGGCGCCGCCGTCCCGCGACAGGCCGAACTCTGCGCCCGCCTCAACCTGTCGGACACCGACCTGGACCGCGCGGTGGGGGAGTACTCGCGCGGGATGAAGCAGAAGCTCGGCCTCGTCCAGGCGCTCCAGCACCGCCCGGAGCTCGCGGTGCTGGACGAGCCGACCGAGGGGCTGGACCCGCTGGTCCAGGAGACGTTCTTCGAACTCCTCGCCGAGGAGACCGCCGCCGGCCGCACCGTCCTGCTCTCCAGCCACGTGTTGCCCGAGGTGCAGCGGGCCTGTGGCAGGGTGGCGATCGTCCGCGGCGGCCGGCTGGTGACCGTCCAGTCGGTGGCCGGGCTGCGCCGGGCCCGGGCCCGGCGGATCAGGCTCGTCCTCGGCGACGGGCGGGGTGCCCGGCCGCTCGGCGCGGCCGAACGCTGGTCACCCCGCTGGGAGGGCCCGCGGGTGGAGCTGCTGGTGCCCCCGGACGAGGTGGTGACGGCGGTGCGCGGGCTGCTCGCCGAGCAGCCGGTGGCCGACCTCACCGTCGAGGAGGCCGGCCTGGACGAGGCGTTCCTCGACCTCTACCGGACACCGGGCCCGCCTGCCGTCGGCCCGTCCGCCGTCGGCCCGTCCGCCGAGGGCCTGCCCACGGGCGGCGCACCCACCGCTGACCCGCCCACCGCTGACCCGCCCCGCGGCGACTCGCCGGCCGCGGCCCCCGTCGAGGAGGACCGGTCATGAGCCGCGGCACGGTCAGTCGCCGGCTGCCGCTGGTCTGGCTCGCCCTGCACCGCCGCCGCCGGATGCTGCTGGCGCTGGTGCTCGGCATGGTCGTCTTCGAGGCGCTGATCGTCGTGATCACCAGCACCGTCCCGCCCGCCGACCTGTTCGGCGGCGGACGCACCCCGCCGGACGCCTTCAAGGCGTTCAGCGGATCCAACGGGGACGTCTCCATCGCCAGCTACCCCGGCCTGCTCGGGGCCGGCCTCACCCACCCGTTCTGGATCGCCCTCCAGCTCACCGCCATCGGCTCCCTGGGCGCGGCCGCCGTCGCCGCGGACGTCGAGTCGGGCACCATCGAGCTGCTGATGACCCGTCCGCTCTCCCGCCGCCGGCTGCTGGCCGAGCGGACGGCGGCCCTGGCCGCGGCCTCCGTCCTGCTCAACGCCGCCGCCACCGGCACCGTGGCGGTCGGGGTCGCCCTCTCGCCGGACCTGCGCGCCGCCGTCCCGGTGGGCGGGGTCTTCGCGGCCGGGCTGCTGGGCTGCGCCTTCGCGCTCTGCCTGACCGGACCGGTGCTGGCCGTCTCGGCCGTCAGCCGGCGCCGGGCCCACGTCGTCGGCGCGACGGTCGCCCTCGGCGCGGTCGGCTTCGCGCTCAACTTCGTGGCCCTGGCGTGGTCCCCGGCCGCGCCCCTGCGCTACCTCAGCCCGTTCCACTACTACACGCCCGGCGACGCCCTGGCCCACGGCAGTGTCCCGTGGACGTCGGTCGCGGTCCTCTCCGCCGTCGGCCTGGCCGGCCTGGCGGCCGCCTTCCGCCTGCTGGAACGGCGGGACCTCGCGATCTGAGCGCGGACACCGGCGCGCCACGCCTCCCCTGCGCCTGCTCCATCCCGGTGCGCCGCGCCTCCCCGGTGCGCCGCGCCACTTCCCGGCGTCCTCCCCGGCCGTGCCGCGCCGTTCGGTGATACCGAGCCGATCGGCCACGCCGAGTCGTTCGGCCGTGCGCCCAGGGCCGTTGGGCCCTCGCCCGGGGCCGCGGGCGGTCCGATGCTGGTAGTACCGGCGCCACCCGCCGACAGGGAGTGACCCACCATGACCACCCACCTCGCCCTCACCCTCACGGACCTGCGGCTGCTGGCCGCCGCGGGCGGTGCCGCACCCTCCTTGCACAACAGCCAGCCCTGGCGCTTCCGCCCGACGCCGGACCTGACCGGGTTGGAGGTGCGGGCGGACCGGAGCCGGGCCGTTCCGGCCGCCGACCCGGAAGGCCGGGCCCTGCACATCTCCGTCGGTGCGGCCCTGTTCAACCTGCGGGTGGCGGCCGCACACCTCCGTCGCGACGCCTCCGTACGGCTGTTCCCCGCCGGTCCCGGCACCGAGCCGTGTGCGGTGCTCGACCTCGCCGCGCCGGCCCGCACGACGCGGCCCTTCGGCGCCGATCTCCACGCGGCGATCGCCCGGCGGCACTCCAGCCGTGAACCCTTCACCAACCGGGACGTCCCCGAGCGGTTCCTCGCCGGGTTCGTCGAGGCCGCGCAGGACGAAGGCGTGACGTTCGCCCTGCTGGAGGAGGACGGCGTGCGACGCGTGCTCGCCCTCACCTCCGAGGCCGAGGCCCTGATCGCCGCCGACGTCACCCGTGAGGCCGAGACCCGCCGCTGGCTCCGCCTGGAACCGGCGTTCGACGGCATCCCGCTCGCCGCCCTCGGATCGCACGACCGCGACGCACGCGTCCCGATGCGGGGCTTCGCCGGGCACCCGCCCCGCCACTCCACCCCGGCCGGGCGCTTCGAGGCGCTGCCGCAACTGGGCCTCCTCACCACCCGCCTCGACGGCCCCGCCGACTGGCTGCGTGCCGGCCAGGCGATGGAACGCATCTGGCTCCTCGCGACCGCGCACGGGCTGCGCGCATCCGTGCTGCACCAGGCCGTGGAGATCCCCGAAACCCGCTGGCGGCTGCGCGACCCCGACGACGGCCCGGGTCACGTGCAGCTGGTGCTGCGCCTCGGCTACGGCCCTCCCGGCACACCGAGCCCGCGCCGCCGCACCGAGGACATCCTCGACGACCCGGCGCCCGCGTAGGGCCCGGGGCCGGAGCCCGGCCCCGGCCCCGCGGCGGGCACGTGACGCGTCAGACCGGTACGACCACCACCGGGCACTCCGCGTGCTGGACGACGGCCTGGCTGGTGGAGCCGAGCCGGCCGAGCGGCCCGCGCGGCTTCCCGTGACGGCCGATGACGAGGAGCTGCCGGCCGGTCGAGGCGGCCACCAGCTCCCGTGCCGCGTTGGAACGCACCACCGACGTCGTGACGGGGACGTCGGGGAAGCGCTCGCGCCAGCCCGTGAGCACCTCGGTGAGAAGCCGGTCGTGCTCGGCCGCGATGTGCGACTCCTCGTAGACCACCGGGACTTCGTGGCCCGGTCCCATGAGCAGCGGATACGTCCAGGCGTGGACGACGAACAGCGGCAGCTCCTGCCGCTGGGCCGCCAGGAACGCGTGGGCGAGCACCGGCTCCTCGTGTTCGCCGCCCTCGACACCGACCACCACGGCGGCGTCGGGTGCCGCCTGCGGGGTGCGCACCACGACGACCGGGCAGGGCGCGTGCGCCGCCACGTAGAGGGTGTTCGAGCCCAGCAGGAGCCGGGGGAACCCGCCCGAGCCCCGGGCACCGACGACCAGCAGGGCAGCGTCCGCCGCCGCCTCGGTCAGGACCTCGCGCGCCTTGCCCTCCACGAGGTCGGCGGTGACGCTCACCTCGGGGCGCCGCGCGGTGGCCCGGGAGCGTTCGACCGCGAGCAGCGCCCCGTCCTCCTGCCGGCCGGAGGGCAGTTCGGGGGCTCGTACGAGTCGTAGCGGGAGCCGCCGGAGCGCGGCCTCGTCGCAGGCCCAGTCGAGGGCGGCCTGGCTGGCCTCCGAGGAGTCGACTCCCACGGTGACGGGTCCGTTCATCGCCGTTCCTCCCAGTCCGCGGGGTGGCAGCGGTCGTCCGATGTGTTCAGGCTATGCCCGCGGCCGCCCCGCCGCCGGTCAGCGGCCGGGGAGCGGCCGGGCTGCGGCCGTGGGGTGGCAGACGCAGGCGGCGGGTTCCGGTCGTGTGAGGCGTTCTGCGAGGGCGACGGTGGCACCTGTTCCGGCCGTTGGCTGATGCCGATCGCGGCCTGCCCACAGGTGACGCCGAAGAACGGTGTGCCGGTGGCGCCCGGGCGGCCGCCGGGGGCCCGGACTCGGCTGCGGCGAAGTTCGTTCGCCAGCGCCTCAGGGAAGGATGAGGACGTACGCCCTGGTCGCGAGCCGCAGGCCCGCAGCCGGGGACGAACGACTCACCGAACCCGCAGCACCGGCCTGCCGACCGCCCCGCCGCAGCAGGACGGATCCGGGGAGTGCCCGCCGCGCACCTGATGGGACCGGCCGTTCGGAGGCGTCCGACCCGGCCGTTCCGGGGCCTTTGACAGTGTCATCCGGGGTCATTAGCGTGATGAACAGACGGCTTTTTCCGAGCCACGTTGAACAATTCTCCGACTACCCGGGATTCCGTAGGAGTCGGTCCGGTCGGTTTTTGCGGTTCCCGGACCCGGGAGTTCGCGATGGATGGCTACGACGTCTACCGCACGGCCATGTCCGGCGACCACTGGCGGGGCTGGTGGGTCAACTGGCCGCTGTCGAACCGCATCAGACTCGGCGACGTCTACGAGGTACAGAGGAACGCGTTACACAGAGCGGGTGACCTGGCCGGCCGCGGCATCACCTTCACCACGGAGAACGGGGCACCGCCTGCCACATACGTCTACGACTCCCAGGGCTCGGTGGCGGTGACGTTCAAGGCCTCGGGGACGAGCCCCGGTGCCCTGTCCGCTCTCACTCGGGCCGACGCCGGCGCGGCCCTCGAGTTCCACCGGGACAGGACGGCCTTCGTCGCGTTCCAGGGGATCTCCCAGACGGGCCTCGCCGATGTCCGCGCGCTGGCGGAGCAGCTGGTCGAGGCGTGGATGAACAAGTCCTGGGACGAGTCGCTCCGCGCCGTGACCAGTATGGTCTCCGTGGCGGCCGGAACGGTGCTCACCGCAGCCGCGGCGGGCGCCTCCGCAGTGCTCAGGATGACGGGGGCGGTCGGTGCCGGCGGCCCGACCGCGATGCTGGACCTCGCGGTCGGCGGGTCCTTGGTGAGCAGCAACGCCCTCGGCGCCGAGTGGACCGGCCCGGAGCTCACCCCCTTCTACCAGGTGGTGGGGCTTCGTAAGCCCTGGCTGCGAAAGGTCGAGGCCGACTTCGGTCCGCCGCAGCCCGGCCGTGGGGGCTTCCCGGGCACGCTCGCGCCGATTGTGGTCGAGCAGATCCGCGATGACCCCGATGCCGTGCTGACGGTGGCCGACCCGGAGGAACAACTGCCGTTCGCCACCGGGGAGCCGGGCTGAGAAGAGGACGGAGGTCGTGGTGACTACTGCGCAATTCCGTGTCACCGCCGGTCCGTCCGTGCCGGAGGGCGGGGACTGGTGGACGGATCTGGAGGTAAGCCTGCACGTGCAGGGGCTCTGCCCGGAGGCGCGTCGCGTCGAGGCCGATCAGCACCCGGCGGACCGGGCCGCGTCCGACGAGGGGGCCTCTGACGAGAAAGCCTCCGACCAGGTCGACCCCGAGAAGGCCAAGTCCTTGCTCGGGACGGCCGCGGCGATGCGCCCCCATGCGACGCTGGCGGACCGGGAGGGGGCCGGCGGCCTGCTGATGGCATGCCTGACGCCGGGAAGGGTCGGCCTGCTGTGGGAGCGGGCCCAGGTCTGCGGCACGTCAGCCGAGCCGTTACGGCTGAGCATCGAGATCGCGGTGCCGCAGTTGCGGCCGCTGCCGTGGGAATTGCTCCGGGACGACGGGGAGTGGCTCTTCTACAGCCCGGACTTCCTCTGCGCGCGTCGTTGGGCAGGCGACGGCTCCAGGGCGAGGCGGGGCAGGGTGGTCACGCAAGGAAGCCAACTGGGGCCCCTGCGGGTTTTGGTGGTGGTCTGCAATCCGGATGACGGCAAGGACCGCTCCGACGAGGAACGTGTCAGGATCGCGGCGGCCCTCGGGATCACGCCCTGCGCCCACGTCCAGTTCCTCGAAGCTCCGACACGTCCGGTCCTTGCCAAGGAGCTCAAGACCTGGCACCCGCACGTCCTGCACTTCATCGGTCACGGCATGCCGGCGGTGGCGGGCGACGAGGCCGCCCTGCCCATCAACTGGGTGCCCGACGGGGTTGAGTCCGGTCGGGAGTGCTGGAAGCTGACGTCCTCGATCGTCCACGAGCTGCTCGCGCAGTGGCAGCCGCGGCTCGTCGTCCTGAGCGCCTGCGGGACCGCTGCCGACCTCCAGGACCGCCGCGGCGGCCTGGCGGAGGCCTTTCTCGCGGCCAGGGTGGGAGCGGTGGTGTCCATGCTGGCGGACATCGACTCGCCGGTGTGCGCCGTGTTCGCCAGGGAGCTGTACCGCGAGGTCGCGGATGGCGCCCCGGTCGACCATGCGGTCCGGGAGGCCCGTCAGACGCTGAGCGAGGAGTACACCGAGGAGGGGCACTGGGCGCTCCCCGTCCTCGCCACATCCGGCGACCCCGCGACCGCCCTCGCGATCCACCACGCGCCGCCCCGGGCCGCCGTCGACGCGTTGTGCAAGGGGAAGCGGTACCAGCACCTGGAGCTCTTCGTGGACCGGTCGGAGGAGCGGAGGACGGCGTGGCGGGCGCTCGATCCGAGTGAGTCGGTCTCCGACCGCCGACTGCTCGTGGTGTCGGGGGCGTCGTGGAACACCGACTATCCCCACACGGGCAAGACGTTGTTCACGCTGTCCTGCCTGGTCACCTGCTTCCTCCGGGGGCACCGCATCACCTACGTGGACCTCCAGAGCAGGATGCCGGCGGACGGCGGCACAAGTCCGCGCAAGGGGAAACGCAAGGGGAAGAAGAACTGGCTGGAGTTGCTGCGAGCGGTCCGTGCGGCCTGCCTGGACGGCAGCCAGGCGGAGACGTGGCGGCCGGAGGACTTCTCCCGCTTCAATGCCGAGCTCAACGCCCTCGTCAGGGGATTCGCCCCGGTGCCCGAGCAGGGCGGTGCCGGAAACACCGGCGTGGTCGAGGACGAGGGAGGGTCGTTCGACGAAAATGTCGGGCGGTCGGACGAGCGGCGCCGGAGGATCTTCCGGGTCTTCCTGGAGACTCTGACGCCCCCGGGGGACGACCGGGTCCACGTCCTCGCCCTCGACCATGCCGACTACCTGACGGAGTGGGACTGCCGACAGATGGTCTATCCCGAGCTGATCGAGCCGGTCGCCGCAGGAACCGCACCGGGCGCACTCCGGCTCCTCCTGGTGGCTACGCCGAACTGGATCGGCAAGGCCCTGCCGGAGCGGGACAGTAGCCTGTGGGGGCCGCCGCTGACCTTGAGGGACTTCGACTGCGCGCACCTCATGCGTCTGGCCGACGAGTTCTGCGAGCGGGCCGGCCTTCACTCCGCCGCGGCCAGGGAAGTCTTCGCGGGGTACAGACCAACGCTTTCGCGCGGTGTACCGGTCCAGATGTTCGGCAGCATCGGGGATTGGCTGATCAAACTCAAGGCACAGGGGGAACCGTTATGACCTGGTCTTCCGAAGGACTCGCGGTGCTGGAGGAGATCAAGGCCCGGATCGCCGCCGGTGCGAGCCCCGCCGAGATCCGCCGCTCACTGTGGCCCGGCGCGTGGGAGCCGCTGCTCAAGGCCTGCGCGGCCGCACGCACCTTCGACCGGGAACTGCTGGACGGCGTGCTGCGGCCGGCCGCGGGACCGGGGGCCGTAGCGGACTCGCCCACCCTCGACCGGTTGACCGAGCTGGGGATCGCCGAGCCGGTGCCCGACGAACCCGGCCAGTACCGGCTGACGGACGGTGACCAGGCCGCGTACATGCAGGCCTGGAGGGTGGAGTGGGAGGGCCGCCCGACGGCACCGGCGGAGCTGGCCGATCTGGAACGGCGGCTCGCCGACCACCGCGGGCGTAGCGGCGACCGGGTCGAGCAGCTGCGGCACCTGCTGGTGGCCGACCCGGCGCAGGCGCTCAAGCTGTTCGACGAACTGTTCGTGGAGGCGGACGGGGCGCGGGACTTCGCCCGGTGCCAGGACCTGCTGGACGTCCTCGACGACCCCGACCGGCTCACCCTGGCCGGGCCGGACGTCGCGCACCGCCGTAAGGACCGTGCAGCGTACGTCGGGACACAGGGCTACTGGGCGGTGGACTACGCCCGGTGCGCCCAGTACCTGACTCCGCCCGGCCTGGAGAATCGGGCTGCGGCGCTCCTCAGCGGCACCGGCGAGAGGGTGTGGCAGGTCTTCGCCTCAGCAGGTATGGGGAAGACCATGCAGCTGCGCTGGCTCGTCACGCGCTACTGCGCCCCCGCCGAGCGGGACGTCCCGTGCGCCCGGATCGACTTCGACGTGGTGTCCCCCGCGGCGGTCGGCCGTCACCCCTGGCTGGTCCTGCTGGAGGCCGCCGCGCAGTTCGGCAACCGGTGGCCGCAGGGGACGTTCGGCCGACTCGACCGGTTCGCGCCCTATCGCAGCCTGCTGGACCGGCGCGCCTCCGGCCTGAGCAGCACGGCCGCACAGGGGCTGGGCACCCAGGACACCGGCCAGGTGCGGTCGGAGGTCACGGAACTCTTCGTCGACCGGTTCAACGAGGCCGCCGGCGACCGCCCGGCCCTGCTGGTCTGCGACACGCTGGAGGAACTGCTGCTGCGCGGCGGGGAGGACTTCAAGGGCTTCCTGGAACTGCTCGGACAGGTGCTCCGGGGCTGCCCCCAGCTGCGCCTCGTCCTGGCCGGGCGCTACGACATCGAGGAACGGTTCCCCGGGGCACTCGACGTGCTGGGGAGGGTGGTCCGCGTCGAGGTCGAGCCGTTCACGGACGAGCAGGCGGAGAGGTACCTCGGGGAGATCCGGGGAATCGACGACCCCGCCAAACGCAAGGTGGCGCGGTGCCGGTCCAACGGACGGCCGCTCACGCTCGCGCTCTTCGCCGACGCCATCGTCCAGGACCCGGGGCTGAGCACCAAGACCCTGCAACGGATGCAGGGACCGTTGACCACCCTGCTCATCCGCCGGGTGATCCGGCGGATCGAGGACGAAAGGGTGCGGTGGTTGGTGCGCTACGGGGTGGTCCCGCGCAAACTTCGGCGGAAGGACCTGTTCACCGTGATGCGCCCGTTCCTTCGGAACATGGACCGGCCGACCAGGAACGACGACCCCCGCCGGGATGCGCACGGCCTGGAGGGCCAGGGCGCCTATCCGTTCACCGCCCCGCCCGCCGATGACGCCGAGCTCGTGAGGATCTGGGACCGCCTGCTCGACTATGCGGGCGGCTCCTCCTGGGTCTCCGAGGTGGCGGGAGACCCGTCGGCGGTGGTCTTCCACCCGGACGTGGTCGCGCCGCAGCGGCGGCTCATCTCCGACAAGCCGGTGTTCTGGCAGCTGCACCAGGCCTACGCCCGATACTTCGACGGGCTCGCCGAGAAGGACCCGGGCCAGTGGGCGGACCACACGCGCGAGGCCGTCTACCACCGCTTCCAGCTGCGCGACCCGCAGGCCGTCGAGTACTGGCGGTCGGCCCTGCGCCGGGCCCGCGACGCCGACGCGCTGGAGGACCTGCACACGCTCGCCGGCGAGGTCCTCGGCGGCGACTATCTGGACGGCCGCGGCAGGCCCTGGCGAAGCCGGCACGGCAGGCCGCTGATCGCGTACGCCGCGCTGGCCGAGGCCCGGTTGCAGGAGGCGTACATCATCGGCCGGAGGGCGCTGCGCGACCAGGCGCAGACGTCGGACCCGCGGTGGGACGGCCTCCAGCAGGCGCTGGACCACGTGGAGCTGCTCCGGGGGGACTCGCCCGAGCCGATCCCGGTGTCGGGGTTGGAGGAGGCCCTCCGAGCCATGCACCTGAGCCGTACCGACGGAGCCGAGCGAGCCGCCGCGGTCGCCGAACAAGCCCTGAGGAGCGCGGACGAGCAGGAACGTGCCGACGTGCTGCGGGTGCTCGCCGACAGCCGTGCAGCCGTCGGCGACCCGGCAGCCGAGGAGTTGTACCGGCAGGCGTACGAACTGGCGTTGCTCCAGGGGCGCGAGGTCCTGGCTACCGACATCGCCCTCGCCCTCGCCCGCGAGCGGGAGGAACAGGGCCGCCTCGACGAGGCGCTCCGCTGGTGCGACCGTGCCGCCGTCCGGGAGACGACCGGGGTGGACCGGGTGGCACTGACCAAGGCCCGGCTCCTGCTGGCCTGCTACCGGCCGGCGGAGGCGCTGGAAGGACTCCCGGAGCCGCCCACCGAACCTGGCTCGCTCCCGTGGACGCTCCGGTCCGCCTGCGAGCCGCTGGTCGAAGCCGCGCTGCTGCGCGCGCAGGCGGAGCTGATGCTGGGCCGGAGTGAGCGGGCGCTCCGGGCCCTCGACCGCGCCGACGAGGCCGCCACCGGGATCCCCGGGGCGGGCCGCTACCGGTTCGACGCCCGGATCCACCAGCTCCGCGGCACCGTCCTCGGCGAGAGGCTCGACATCGACGAGGCGGAGCAGTACTTCCGCCAGGCCGAGAGCACCTGGGCGGAGTTCGGGTACCGCTCCGGCCACCCCGAGTGCCGGTACCTGTACGCCCGCTTCCTGCTCAGGGACGTCGGCGACCTCGCGGAGACTCGCCAGCTGCTCACCGCCAACCGTCGGAGCCAGCTCCAGCCGTTAGGTGAACTCCCTGTCCCCGAGGAGGAGTTCGTTTTCCGTACCGAGCTCTTGGAGCGCGAACTCCAGTTGGCGCAGGCCCCGGGAACCGCCCCCGACGGTGAGCCCGTTCGCCCGGCCTCGCCGATGACGCCCCGGCAGAGCGCACTCCTGGCGACCCAGCAGCTGGTCGAGACCTGGTGGCGCGGCCGGCCGGCGGTTCCCGTCCTGGTGGAGGCGCTCGGTGCGATCGAGCCCCCGTCCGCCCGGCTCTTCGTGCTGGAGGAGTTGCGGCGCTGCCCGACTCCGCGCGGGTCCTCCGGCCCGACGATCGGCCGGCTTCGTGGCGTTCTGGAGGAGGCCCGCGGCGACGGCGGCCACCCGGAGGACGCGGCGCTCCGGCGCCAGCTGTTGGCCGAGCTGGACCGGCTGGGACACCGCCCGGGGCGTGCCGTGACGGCCGCGGACGAAGCCCGGAGCGCCCTCCACGCCGACTCCGACCCGCTCGCATGGTGGCGCTGGTTCGAGCTGCGGGCCAGGCTCGGTGCCGCACCCGCACCGGCGCGGTCCGGCTTTCCCCCCATGATCGCCGACCGGCATCCGCTGCTGTACGCGGCGGCCCTGCTCCGGCTGGCGGCCGCGGCTCCCGGGAGTGAACCCGACCTGAACGAACCCGACCTGGTCGCCCTGGCCGTGGAGGTGTCCAGCCAGGTCGGCAGGACGAACCGGTACACGGCCGAAGCGTTCCGCAGACTCGCGGAGACCACCGGCGACGCGCACGCCCAGCGGACGGCCGACCGGCTCTACAAACGCCTCGGCCGGCCGCAGGGACGGTCCGCCGCCTCCCCCCGCGAAGGCCGCCGGCCCGACGAGCCCGCAGATCAGCTGGCGGTTCCCCTGCCGTTCCCCGGGGAGCTGCCCGTCTACGACCCCGATGCGCTTCAGCGTGACCTGCTCCGCGACCAGGACGGTGTCGTGGGGTACCTGTCGGACCTCTTGGCGGAGGCTCCCGTGCCGGTACGGCCGCTCGGCGAGGAGATCCGAGTGCTCCGCCTGGAATCCGACGACCCGTTCGTCCACGCGTTGCCGTGGGAGCTCGCCGTCGTCGATCTTCCGGTCGGGTGTTACCGCAGCCTGCCGGCGGCGGCCGACGCCGGCAACGTCCTGCACCTCCAGACGACGCTGAGGCTGATCGATCCGGGCCTGCCGGTCGACGGGTTCCTCGGGCCGCGTACCAGGCAGGCGCTCACCCGGCTGATGTCCGGGGCGGAGCCGGTCGAGGCGACGGCACCGACCGAACGGCCGAGCGTGGTCATCGTCGCCCCCTCCTCCGACGTCCAGTACGAGTCGCGCGGCAGTCACCTGCTGTCCGGCGTCGACCTCGCCGACGTCTACGCCTCCCGGCGGTTCGAGATCACGCTGGCGGAGTCGGTCGACAGCCTCCGGCGTCCGGGCTCTCCGCCGAGGCTGGTCCATGTCAGCGCCCCGCTGGAGTCGACGGCGGCCGAGCCGTACTTCGACCTGTCCTCCGCCCGGCAGGCGGAGTCGCGGGTGTCGACCAGGTCGCGCGGCTTCGACCTGTCGGCCCCCACCCTGGCCCGCTGGCTGCGCGATGCGCCGGACTGCCTGGTGGTGCTCGATCCGCCGATGCCCGGCTCCCCGCGTGACATCCCGGAGCAGCTGATCGGGCGCAACCTCTTCGCGGCCCAGCTGCTCGCCGAACTCCCCGCCGCCGCCGTGATCGGCATCGGGTTGGACGAGTACCACGCCTACCGGTCCGCCGACCTCATCGCCTCGGCCGTGGCGGAGGCCCGGCCGCTGGCGGAGGCCTTCCGCGAGCTCGTGCTGTACCGGTCCCAACCCGGGCTGACAGGCCTGGAGCTGCTCGCCGCCGCCGGCACAGCCCTGTTCGCCGCACCCGCCACCTACAACGCCACCTACACACTGTCATGAGCGGTCCACCGTTATGAGCGGCGAGGGCTACGAGGAACGCGGCCGGGCCCGGCGCCGGCACCTCGCCGCGAGCCTGGACCGCGACCTCGCCCATTGGCTGGAGGCCACGGAACGGGGCCGCCCGCTGGAGAAGCACCACAGCCAGGTGGCCTGCCTGGCCGGCATGCTCGACGCCTGCCGGCACGACCTCGCAGAGCTGCAGGACAGCGAGTCCACGGAGCGCATCCTCGACCTGCACCACGTGTGGGACTTCTTCCGCAGCAAGCTGATCCTGCGCTGCCTCCCGCAGTACCAGGCGTTCCTGGACACCGCCGACGAGCTCGCCTGGGCCTGCTACGAGCCTGCCTGGCCGGCCGGCGGACCGGCAAAGCCCGTGCCGCCACTGCTCTTCCTCAACCGGGCGGAGGTGCCGTTCGCCCTCGCCCGTGGCAGCGACTACCGGGCGTTACTGCCGAGCGGGGTGCGCACCCATGCCGGTGAGGAGGCGGCAGGGCGGCTGCCGTTCCCGATCATCGGTGTGCCCTGGTACCAGACCGAGCACCTGCCGGGGCTGCTCGCCGTCGCCCACGAGGTCGGCCACCACGTCGAGGACGACCTCGGGCTGACGGGCGCCCTGCGGGACAGGCTTCGGGCGAGCGGGCTCGACGCGGGGCGGCTGATCATCTGGGAGGGATGGCTGGGCGAGGTCTTCGCGGACGTCTGCGCCTGCCTCGCCTGCGGGCCGGCCTACACCGACACCCTGGCCGACGCCCTGACGGCCGTCGGGACCAGGAGGAGCGCCGCCTACCCGCTGTCCTTGCTGAGGATGCGGATCTGCCGGACCGTGCTCGGTTCGTCCGGGCCGGCCCCGGCCGGAGAGGTGGCGGCCGTCGTCGAGGCGCTCACCACGGACGGCTACCCGCAGCTCGGTGGCCGGACCCTGCGGGACGCCCTGGGCTGCGCCGAGGCCCTGGAGCTGACGTCCCCGGCGCTGAACCTGCTGAACGGCCTGGGCTCGGAAACCCGCGACCCGCGGGCGGCGCTGGCGGTCGCGGCCCGTGCCTTCCTGCTGGACCCGGCCCGGTACGACCGGGGGAACGTCGGTGCGCGGGTGTGCAGGGAGGTGCTGGCGCGCCGGCCGGTCGGCCTGCGGTCGGCCGAGGCCGACGCCGGAGCCGGCGCCCGGCAGGCCGGCGTGGCGGCCGGGCACGCCCTCGCCGCGCTGCTGGCCGCGGGCTGAGCGAGGGCCGGGGGAGAGCCGGACCAAGCCCGCGCCGCCCCCGTCCCGGTCAGTCCGCCGGGATGTGGGCGAGCATGCGCTCCATGCCGCCCACCCAGTTGGCGCGCAGGGCGGTGATGGCGCCGGGCAGGTCGTCGTCCAGGAGGCGGCGGGCGATCTCGCAGTGCTCCTCCGACTCGCGGGCCACCGGTTCGTCCTCGGCGACGACCAGGTTCTCGTAGCGCCGCATCCCGGCCTTGACCCGGGTGAGGAGGTCGAGCAGCCGCTCGTTCGAGCAGCCGCTGAGCAGCAGGCCGTGCCATTCGTCGTCGCGCCGGTCGACGGTCGCGTGCGTGGCGACCTGGTCGGGGAAGCCCTGGGCGAGGTCCAGCAGCCGCGGGGCGATGGTCCGCAGATGCTCCGGGTCGGAGGACTCCAGCGCCAGGGACTCGAGTGCCGCGACGATGGCGACCAGCTCGCGGAACTCCTTGCGGCTGACCGGCGCGAAGCGGAAGCCTCGGCCCTGGTTGCTCTCCAGCACGCCCTCGCCCGCCAGGGCGATCAGGGCCTCGCGCAGCGGCGTGCGGCTGACGCCCAGCTCGGCGGCGAGCACGGCCTCGTTGACATCGGCGCCCGCCGAGAACTCGCCGCGGGTGAGCCGCTCCATGAGCTCGTCGCGGATCTGCTCGCGCAGCGGGCGGCGCTCGATCGCCATCGGGATCCCCCATCTTCGGATCTGCAGCATACCCCTTGACCGCATGCAGTGTACTGCACTATGCATTTTGAATACAAAATGCCGAAGTGGGGTCCTCGACCCCCAGGGGAGGCGGAGCATGGGTCTGACACGCGTGCCGGGGCTGCTGTTCGGGGGCGACTACAACCCCGAGCAGTGGCCCGAGGAGGTCTGGCAGGAGGACGTCCGGCTGATGGCCGAGGCCGGCGTCACCATGGTGACCGTCGCGGTCTTCTCCTGGTCCCGGCTGGAACCCGCGCCCGGCGTCTACGACTTCGGCTGGCTCGACCGCGTCCTCGACATGCTCCACGCGCACGGCGTCGCCGCCGACCTCGCCACCGCCACCGCGACGCCCCCGCCCTGGCTGGTCCGGCGCCACCCGGAGATCCGGCCCGTCGACGCCGCCGGCACCCGGCTGGAGTTCGGCTCGCGGCAGGGCTACTGCCCCTCCTCCCCGGTGTTCCGGGCCGCCACCGTCCGGCTGGCCCGCGCCCTGGCCGAGCGCTACCGGGACCACCCCGCGCTCGCGCTGTGGCACGTCGGCAACGAGTACGCCGACCACACGGCCGAGTGCTTCTGCGAAGAGTCGGCCCGCGACTTCCGGCGCTGGCTGCAGGAGCGCCACCGCACCCTCGACGGCCTCAACTCCGCCTGGGGGACGTCGTGCTGGGGCCAGCACTACACCGACTGGACGCAGGTCGAACCGCCCCGCAAGGCCCCCGGCCCGGTCAACCCCACCCAGCTGCTGGACTGGCGCCGCTTCTCCAGCGACGCGCTGCTCGCCTGCTTCGAGGCCGAGCGCGAGGTCCTGAAGGAGGTCACCCCGGACGTCCCGGTGACCACCAACTTCATGAGCGTCCTGCGCGACCTCGACTACTGGAAGTGGGCCGCCGCCGAGGACCTCGTCAGCGACGACGCCTACCCCGACCCGGCCGACCCGCGGGCCCACGTCAGGGCCGCGCTCAGCTACGACCTGATGCGCTCGCTGAAGCGGCAGCCGTGGCTGCTCCTGGAGTCCGCGCCGAGCGCGGTCAGCTGGCGCGCGGTCAACGTCCCCAAGGACCCGGGCGTCATGCGCCTGCACAGCCTCCAGGCGCTGGCCCACGGCTCGGACGGCGTGATGTTCTTCCAGTGGCGCCAGGCCAGGTACGGCCCGGAGAAGTTCCACTCGGCGATGCTCCCGCACGGCGGCACCCGGACCCGCCAGTGGCGGGAGACGGTGACCCTCGGCGCGGACGTGCGGCGGCTGGCCGAGGTCGCGGGCACCACCACCGAGGCCGACGTCGCCCTCCTGCTGGACTGGGACAGCTGGTGGGGGCTGGAGGCCCCCGAGTCGATGCCTTCCGACCGGCTCCGGCTGCACGAGCTCCTCCTCGGCTGGTACGCGCCGCTGCACGCCCGCGGCATCGCCGTCGACCTGGCCCCGCCGGACCGCGACCTCTCCTCCTACCGGCTGGTCATCGCCCCCAACCTCTACCTGTGCACCCCCGGGCAGGCCGCCAACCTGGCCGCCTTCCCCGGGCGGCTGTTGGTCGGCCCGTTCAGCGGGGTGGTCGACGCCGCCGACCACGTCCACGACGGCGGGGCGCCCGGACCGCTGCGCGACCTGCTCGGCGTGCGCGTGGAGGAGTGCCGGCCGATCCCCGACGGCGGGACCCAGGAGGTCGTGACGGTGGACGGCACCCGGCTGCTCGCCCGCACCTGGAGCGAGTGGCTCACCGCCGAGGACGCCGAGGTGCTGGCGCGCTACCGCGGCGGCCCGCTGGACGGCCGCCCGGCCGTCACCCGGCGCGGCGCCGCCACCTACCTCAGCTTCCTGCCCGAGGACCCGGCGCCGCTGCTGGACGAGGCGCTGGCCGCCGCCGGGATCACCGGTGTGACCGGGGCCGGCCTTCCCGAAGGCGTCGAGGCCTGCCGCCGCGGCCCGTACCTGTTCCTGCTCAACCACGGGACGGAGCCGGCCGTCGTCCCGCTGCCGGCCCGCACCGAGCCCGTGACCGCCCTGCCGACCGCCCCGCCGACCGCCCTGCTGACCGACCTGCTGACCGGCCGTCCGCTGCCGGTCGGCCCCGTGACCGTCGCACCGCGCGACGCCGTGGTCCTGAAGCCCTGAGCCCGAGGAGTGCCCGTGGCCCATCCCTACATCCCCAACGCGGGGCCCGAGACGCGGGCGGCGATGCTCGCCGAGATCGGCGCCCCCGACGTCGCCGAGTTCTACGGCGACATCCCCGCCGACCTGCGCCTCGACCGTCCGCTCGACCTGCCCGCGCCGTTCGCCGACGAGCACGGCCTGGCGCGGCACGTCCGCGGCCTGCTGGCCCGGAACACCGACCCGGCCGAACTGCTGAGCTTCCTCGGCCACGGCTGCTACCCGCACCACGTCCCGGCGGTGTGCGACGAGGTCAACGGGCGCGGCGAGTTCCTGACCGCCTACGCGGGCGAGCCCTACGAGGACCACGGCCGGTTCCAGGCCCTCTTCGAGTACGTCTCGATGATGGCCGAGCTGCTGGAGATGGACGTCGTCAACGTCCCCACCTACGACGGCTTCCAGGCGGCCGGGACGGCCCTGCGGATGGCCGCGCGCCGCACCGGCCGGAACCGGGTGCTGGTCAGCGGGGCGGTCGCGGCCGACAAGCTGGCCAAGATCCGCGACTACCTCGCGCCGGACGTCGAGGTGCTGCTCGCCCCGGTGGGCGACTCGGGGGAGATGGGCGACGTCCGGCTGGACGACACCTTCGCCGCCCTCTACCTGGAGACGCCCACCGTCCACGGTGTCGTCGAGACCCGCGGCCGCGAACTGGCCGACCTGGCACACGCCGTCGGCGCCCTGCTGGTCGTCTCCACCGACCCGATCTCGCTCGGCGTGCTCGCCCCGCCGGCCTCCTACGGTGCCGACCTGGTCTGCGGGGACATCCAGTCCCTGGGCATGCACCCGCAGTACGGCGGCGGCCAGGCCGGGTTCATCGCCGCGCACGACGAGGAGCGCCTGGTCGCGGAGTTCCCGTCCCGGCTGTTCGGCATCGCCCCGACCGCCGTCCCCGGCGAGTACGGCTTCGGCGACGTCCTCTACGACCGGACCTCCTTCGCGCTGCGGGAGGAGGGCAAGGAGTGGGTCGGCACCGCGGCCGCCCTGTGGGGCATCACCGCCGGCGTCTACCTCGCGCTGATGGGACCGCAGGGCATGCGGGAGATCGGCGAGACGATCCTCGCCCGCACCCGGTACGCGATGCGTGCGCTCGCCGCCGCCGGCGCCGTCGTCCGCCACCAGGAGGCGGTCCACTTCCGGGAGTTCGCCGTCGAGGTGCCGGACGCCGACGCCCTGCTCGCCGCCCTGCGAGGCCGGGGCGTCCTCGGCGGCGTGCGGCTCGGGCCCCGGGAGGTCCTGGTCTGCGTCACCGAGCGGCACTCCGTCGCCGACATCGACACCCTCGCGGCGGCCGTCAAGGACGCGCTGTCCGCCATCGACGCCCCTTCCGCCACCGGAGGCACCGCGTGAGCTCGCACGGAACGACCGGCGAACCGTTCGCCACCCTGCCGATCGGGGCCAGGCCCGCCCTGCGCCGCTTCCACCAGGCCCGCTGGGACGAGGAGATCGTCTTCGAGCTGTCCCGGCCCGGGCGGCGCGGCGTGGGCGTCCCCGCCCCGGACGCGCCGCTGGTCGAGCTGCCCGAGGGCGTCGCCCGCCGCACCCCGCCCGCGCTGCCCGAACTGTCGCAGAACCAGGTGGTCCGGCACTACCTGCGGCTGTCCCAGGAGACCCTCGGCGCCGACCTGAACATCGACGTCGGCCAGGGCACCTGCACGATGAAGTACAGCCCCAAGGTCAACGACGCCCTCGTGCGCGACCCGCGGGTCGCCGGGCTGCACCCGCTCCAGCCCGAGGACACCGTGCAGGGCGTGCTGGAGATCTACTGGCGGCTGGAGCAGATCCTCAAGGAGATCTCCGGCATGGCACGGGTCTCGCTCCAGCCCGGCGCGGGCTCGGCGGCGATCTACGCCAACATCGCGATGATCCGCGCCTACCACGCCTCCCGGGGCGAGGGGGACCAGCGCGACCAGGTGATCACCACGATGTTCTCCCACCCCTCGAACGCGGCCTGCGCCAAGGTCGCCGGGTACGAGGTCGTCACCCTCATGCCGGACGCCGAGGGCTGCCCCGACATCGAGGCGCTGCGTGCGGCGGTCGGCCCGCGCACCGCCGCACTCCTGATCACCAACCCGGAGGACACCGGGATCTTCAACCCGCGGATCCGCGAGTTCGTCGACCTGGTCCACGAGGCCGGCGGCCTGGCCTGTTACGACCAGGCCAACGCCAACGGCATCCTCGGCATCACCCGGGCCCGGGACGCCGGGTTCGACCTGTGCCACTTCAACCTGCACAAGACCTTCTCGACGCCGCACGCGTGCGGCGGGCCGGCGGCCGGCGCGTGCGGCGTCGCCGAGGCGCTGGTGCCGTTCCTGCCCGGTCCGGTCGTCGACCGCGACGGCGGGTCCTACACGCTGACCGCCCCGGAGCGTTCGGTCGGGAAGATCCGGCCGTTCCTCGGGGTGACGCCCAACGTCGTCCGCGCCTACGCCTGGGTGATGGCGCTCGGGGCGGAGGGCCTGCGCGAGGTCGCGGAGACGGCCGTCCTCAACAACAACTACCTGATGAGCAAGGTGCTGCGGATCCCCGGCGCCTCCGTCCCGTGGGCGCAGCGGCGGCGGGTCGAACAGGTCCGCTACTCCTGGCAGGAGCTGACCGCGGAGACCGGCGTGCACTCGGAGGAGATCGGTGTCCGGGCGGCCGACTTCGGTGTGCACTACTGGACCAGCCACCACCCGTACGTGGTGCCCGAGCCGTTCACCCTGGAGCCGACCGAGTCATACTCCCGGGAGGATCTCGACGAGTACACGGCGATCCTCGCCCACGTCGCCGCCGAGGCGCGCGAGGACCCCGACTTCGTGCGGGGCGCGCCCTACCGGCAGAGCGTCCACCGGATCGACCCCGGCCCGCTGGACGACCCGGCGCAGTGGTCGCCCTCCTGGCGCGCCTACCGCCGCAAGCACGGCGGGACGCAGGGGGCGCGCGACGAGGGGAAGCACGAGGGGAAGCAGGGGGAGGCCCACGAGGGGATGCACGACAGGACGCACGGCGGGAACCACGACCGGACGCACGGCGGATGATCGTCGGCCTGGTCGTGAACCCGGTCGCGGGCCTCGGCGGCGCCGTCGCCCTCAAGGGCAGCGACGGGCCCGGCGTCCAGGCCAGGGCGCTCGCCCTGGGCGCCGTCCCGCGTGCGGCCGGCCGCGCGGCGGCCGCGCTGCGCGCCCTGCACTCCCGGCGTCCCGACGTTCTCGTCCGCACCGTCGCCGGCCCGATGGGGGAGGACAGCGCGCTCGCCGCCGCCGTCCCGTACGAGACCGTCCACCGTGCCCGCTCCGGGGCCGCCACCGGCGCGGTGGACACCCGGGCTGCGGTGGCCGCGCTCGGCACGGTGGACCTGCTGCTGTTCGCGGGCGGCGACGGCACGGCGCGGGACGTCCTGGACGCCGGGCCGCGCCCGCCGGTGCTCGGCGTGCCGGCCGGGGTGAAGGTCTACTCGGGCTGCTTCGCCGTCAGCCCGTTCGCGGCGGGGGCGGCCGCCGCCGGGTTCGACGGGAGGACGGTCGAGGCGGAGGTCGTCGACCTGGACGAGGAGGCGTACCGGGCGGGGCGGGTCGGTGCCCGGCTCTACGGGACCCTCCGGGTGCCGGCGCAGCGGGCGCGGCTCAGCGGCCGCAAGTCCGGCTCCTCGGCGGCGCCGCCGGGCACGGCGGAGTCCATCGCCCGGGCGGTGGTGGCGGCGATGCGGCCCGGTACCGCCTACGCGTTGGGGCCCGGCGCGACCACGCTCGCCGTGGGGCGGGAACTCGGCCTGGAGTTGACGCCGCTGGGCGTGGACGTCGTCCGGGACGGCGCCCTGCTCGCCTCCGACGTGACCGAGCAGCGCCTGCACACCATTGCCATGTCACAGGTGACGCATGGTGTGTTGTCCGTCATCGGTGGGCAGGGTTTCGTGATCGGGCGCGGCAACCAGCAGTTCAGCCCGCGGGTGCTGGCCGGGCTCGCCGGGATCGTCGTCCTCGCCACCCGGGAGAAGCTCGCCGGGCTCGGCGGGCGGCCCCTGCTCGCGGACAGCGGCGACCCGGAGGCCGACGCCGCGCTCGACGGCCACGTCCGGGTCGTCACCGGACACCGTGAATCAGTCCTGTACCGCATCCAGTCCGCGAGTGAGGAGCTCCCATGAACACCCTGCGCAACAAGGTCGCCATCGTCACCGGTGGTGCCTCCGGCATCGGCCGCGCCACCGCCCTGCTGTTCGCCGCCGAGGGCGCCGCCGTGGTCATCGCCGACCTCGCGGACGCCGGCCCGGTCGTCCGCGAGATCGAGGCCGCGGGCGGCCGGGCGGTGGCGGTGCGGGCCGACGTCTCCTCGGAGACCGACTGCGAACGGATCGTCACCATCGCGGTCCGGACGTACGGCGGCCTGCACGTCCTGTTCAACAACGCCGGGATCATCCGCCGCCAGAGCGCGCTGGAGATCTCCGCCGAGGACTGGGACCGGGTGATGGCCGTCAACGTCCGGTCCGTCTACCTGATGTGCCGCTTCGCCGTCCCGGCGATGACGGGGGGCGGCTCGATCATCAACACCGGCTCCGGCTGGGGGTTGAAGGGCGGCGGCAACGCGCTGTCCTACTGCGCCTCCAAGGCCGCGGTCGTCAACATGACGCGCGCCCTGGCGATCGACCACGCCGCCGCCGGCATCCGCGTCAACTCGGTCAACCCGGGCGACACCCTGACCCCGATGCTGCGCGACGAGGCGCGCCAGCTCCACGAGGAGTGGGCGGCCTTCGAGAAGGACGCCGCCGACCGGCCGATGGGCCGCGCGGGCTCGCCCGAGGAGATCGCCAACACCGTCCTGTTCCTCGCCGGCGACGCGAGCAGCTACATGACCGGCTCCGCCCTCGTCGTCGACGGCGGCGGCCTCGCCTGACCCCCCCGCCACCACGCCCCGCACCCACACGCGCACCTCCACCCACCCCACCCGCACCCCACCCGCACCCCTCAGTCCTCACGAAGGCCCAGGAGGCATCCGATGTCCGCTTTCACGAGAAGAACAGCCCTGCTCGCCGCCGCGGTCGCCCTGGCCACCACCGCGTCCGCCTGCAGCGGGTCCGGCGGCGCAGGCCCCGCCTCGGACGGCAAGGACGGCAAGGTCACCATCCGCTGGTCCACCTGGGGCTCGGCCGAGGACACCGCGGCCTTCAAGGCCTTCACCGACGACTTCACCAGGAAGCACCCGAACATCACCCTCAAGCTCGAACAGGTCTCCTCCTACGAGGACTACCACCCCAAGCTGCTCACCCAGCTCACCTCCGGGACCGCCCCCGACGTCGTCTACGTCGGCGACGACTACATCGGCAAGCTCGTCGCCGACGGCGTGCTCGCCCCGCTCGACGAGCAGCTCGCCGGGCCGCAGAGCCGCAGCAGGCCCGCCGACTTCTTCGAGGGCATCTACGGCGGTGCGAAGAAGGACGGCGTCACCTACGGCGTCCCGAACGACACCAACCCCGAGGTCCTCTGGTTCGACAAGAAGGCCCTGGCCGACGCCGGGATCACCGAGGACCCGGCCGTGCTGAACGAGTCCGGGCAGTGGACCATGGCCAAGTACCTGGAGATGAACGCGAAGCTCAAGGCCGCCGGCAAGTACGGCTCCGTCTTCTGGAACTGGTACGGCGCCAACTACAGCGTGGTCAACGGCTTCGGCGGCAAGGTCTGGGACGGCGGCCGGTTCGTCGCGACGTCCGACCCGAAGACCCGGCAGGCGTTCAGGACCCTCGCCGACGGCTACCGGGACAAGACGTTCGCCTCCGCCGACCTGCTGCCCGAGGGCAACGGCGCGGCCACCCAGTTCATCAAGCACAAGGCCGGCTTCTACGCCGGCGGCCGCTGGGTGATCGAGAGCATCGACAAGGGCGGTGACCGCGCCGGCTACGACATCGTGCCGTTCCCCTCCGAGTCCGGGAAGCCGATCCCGGGCGCCGTCGCCGCCTCCTACCTGGCGATCAACAAGGGCAGCAAGCACCCGAAGGAGGCCTTCACCTTCCTCACCGAGTTCGTCAGCAAGGAGGGCCAGCAGCTGCGGCTCAAGGGCGGCAGCGCCGTCCCGTCCGTCAAGGGCGCCGAGAACCTGGTGACCGACGGCAACTACCCGGCGCACGCGAAGACCTTCCTCGACCTGCGCGACCGGGGCTTCGCCAACTACCCCGACGAGGTCGCCGTCCCCGGCCTGACCAAGGCGATCAACGACCAGCTCATGAAGATCTGGGAGGGCAAGACCGGCTTCGACGAGGGCATGACCCAGCTCCAGGCCCTCGTCGACGGCATGAAGGGCCGGCAGGGGTGAGCGCCGTCACCCAGCCCGCGGCCCGGCGGGGCGGGCGCCCCGCCGCCGGCCGGGCCCCCGCGGCCCGCAGCGGCCCCGAGCCGCTCTGGCGCCGCCGCGACCGGCGGTGGGCCCTCGTCTTCCTCGCCCCCCAGCTGCTGGGCCTGCTGGTCTTCCTGGTCGGCCCGCTCGGCTTCGCCGTCGTGCTCTCCTTCATGCGCTGGGACGGCCTGGGCGACGCCACCTGGGTCGGCCTGGACAACTACCGCACCCAGCTGACCGACCCGGAGTTCGGCCGCGCGGTGTGGAACACCCTCAAGATCGGCCTGATCACCGTTCCGGGCGGGCTCGCCCTGGCCCTGCTGATCGCGCTCGCCCTGCACGGCGTGCGCGGCCGGACCGTCTACCGGGTGGTCTACTTCCTGCCCGTGGTGACCAGCTCGGTCGCGGTGTCGGTGATCTGGCAGATGATCCTCGGCGGCGGCGCCGACGGCATCCTCAACGGCACCGTGCACGACCTGCTCGGGGTCACCCTGCCCGACTGGCTGGCCGACCCGGACTGGGTCGTCCCCGCCATCGCGGTCGTGACGATCTGGTCCTCGCTCGGGCTCAACGTCGTCATCTTCCTGGCCGGGCTCGCGACCATCCCGCCGAACCTGCTCGAAGCCGCGCGGATCGACGGCGCCGGCCCGTGGCAGACCCTGCGCTCGGTCACCCTGCCGCTGCTCTCGCCCACCGTCTTCTTCACGGTGGTGGTGTCCGTGATCAGCTCGTTCCAGGCCTTCGACCTCGTCTACGTCCTGGTCAACCCGGACCACAACGAAGGCGCCCAGACCATCGTCTACAAGGTCTACCAGCAGGGCTTCCGCGAGTTCCACTTCGGCCTGTCGAGTGCTGCCGCGCTGCTCCTGCTGCTGTTGACGCTCGTCGTCACGGCGGTCCAGTTCAAGGCGCAGAAGCGCCTCGTCCACTACGAGTCCTGAGGCGCCGCCATGACCGTACGGAACACCACCACCCCCGGCCGCCTCCTTTTGCACGCCGGGCTCGCCCTCGGCGGCCTGCTCATGCTGTTCCCGTTCGTCTGGATGGTCCTGACCTCCTTCAAGGGGGTCGGCCAGATGATCAACGACCCGCTGTCCTGGCTCCCCGCCCCCTGGCGCGCACGGAACTACCCCGACGTGCTCGACGAGGTCCCGATCGGGCGGGCGTACTGGAACAGCATGTACATCGCGGCGGTCACCGTCGCCGCCACCCTGTTGACCGGCGCCATGGCCGCCTACGCCTTCGCCCGGATCCCGTTCCGCGGCTCCGGGCCGCTGTTCGGCCTCTTCCTCGCCACCCAGATGGTCCCGGCCCAGGTCACCATCGTGCCGCTCTACATCATGCTGGCCAGGCTCCAACTGATCGACTCGCACCTGGCGCTGATCCTGCCGGCGGTCGCCAACCCCTTCGCCGTGTTCCTGCTGCGCCAGTTCATCCGGGCCGTCCCGGTCGAACTGGAGGAGGCGGCCCGGATCGACGGCGCGGGCCGCTGGACCGTCTTCTGGCGGATCATCCTGCCCAACATCCGCCCCGGCCTCTGGACGCTCGGCATCATCGTCTTCCTGGCCAGCTGGAACAGCTACTTCTTCCCGCTGGTGTTCCTGAACTCCTCGGAGCTGTTCACCGTCCCGCTGCTGCTCGACTCCTTCAACTCCCAGCGCGGCGGCGTCGACTACGGACTCACCGCCGCCCTGTCCGCGATGACCGTGGTGCCGATGCTCATCGCCTTCCTGGTCGGGCAGCGCAGGATCCTCAACAGCATGGCCTCCTCGGGCCTGGGAGGGCGCTGATGTCCGCACCGACGCCCCCCGCGAGCCCGGCCGGACCCGACCTCGAACTCGACCTCGAACTCGACCTCGTCGAGCGGCCGTTCACCGAACGCGGCTCGCGCCTGCTGGTCACGGCCGGCCCCGACGGCCTGCGGGTCGCCCGGGCCGAGTACGAGACGCCGCTCGCCGCGACCACGGAACTCACCGCGCTGGTCGTGCGCGACCCCGCCGGACGCCCGCTGCCCGTCGTGCGGGCGACACCCGTCGAGGTGGCCTTCGCGGGCGGGGTGTCCCTGCTGTTCGCCGACCACGAGACCCTGGTGCTCGCCGGGCGCGACGCGCGGGCCTCCTGGCGGCTGCCCGACGGGACGGAGCGGACGCTCGCGCTCGACGGCTGCCACGTCCTGGCGGGCCCGTCCGGGACGTGGTCGGCACCGGCCGTGCGCGCCGCCGCCGAGGCGCGCTGGACGGCGTGGTTCGACCGCCTGCCGCCCGTCCGGGCCGACCTCGCGGAGCGTGCCCGGATGGCCTGGTGGACGCTGGCCGTCAACCTGCTGCCGATCGCCGGCCGCGAGGGGCTCGTCCCGTCGAAGTACGGGTACGTCGGCGTCTGGAACTGGGACGCCCTCTTCCACGCCGTCGCCCTGCGCCACGCCTTCCCGGCGCTCGCCCGCGACCAGATCCTGCTCCTCCTCGACCACCAGCTCCCGGACGGCCGGCTCCCCGACGTCGTCCACGACTGCGGCGTGCTCGCCGACACCACCGACCTGCCGCGGGCGGACCACGAGCGCCTGGCCGAGCACGTCGGCAGCGCGAACGGCGCCCGGGCGGGCCGCGCGCCGGTGCCGGTCACCAAACCGCCGCTCGCCGCCTGGGCCGTCTGGAAGGTCCACGAGAGCGACCCGGACGTCCCGTTCCTCGCAGCCGTCTACCCGCGGCTCGTCCGCGCGCACGAGTGGTGGTTCGCCGGCTCCGACCCGGACGGCGACGGCCTCCCCGAGTACCTGCACCCCTACTCGTCCGGCCTCGACGACAGCCCGGTCTGGGACTACGGACCCCGCGCCGAGCCCCCCGACCTCAACTCCTACCTGGTCGTGGAGGCCGACCGCCTGGCGGACATCGCCCACGCCCTCGGCCGCCCCGCCGACGCGGCCCGCTGGCGCTCGCGCGCCGCCGCGCACACCCGACTGCTGGTGGCCCGGCGCTGGGACGGCACCCGCTTCACCACCCTGTCGGCCGGCGTCCCCGTCCCCGTCCGCACCGCGCTCGACCTCATGCCGCTGTTCACCGGCCGGCTGCCCGCCGAGGTCGCCGGCGCCCTGGAGCGGACCCTCCGTTCCCCCGCCTACTGGGGCGAGCGCCCCGTTCCGACCGTGGCCTTCGACGACCCCGCGTTCGACCCGGACACGATGTGGCGGGGCCCGGTCTGGCTCAACATCAACCACCTGCTCGTCGAGGGACTGCGCCGTTCCGGCTTCCCGGACACCGCCGACGAACTCCGCGACCGCACCCTCGCGATGGTCCGCGACGCGGGCGGCCTCTACGAGTACTGGAACCCCCTGACCGGCGCCCGCGCCCCCCGCGCCACCTCGGGCTTCGGCTGGTCGGCCGCGCTCTTCCTCGACCTCGCCGCCCTGCCCACGGCCGACCGGCGATGAGGTCCGGGGTCCCGTGATGCGGACGGCCCCGCCCGGTCGCGATTCCCGCGACGGCGGCCGGCCAGGGCCCGCGAGACGGCGCCGGAAAGGCCGACGGCCGCCCGGCGTCCCGACCCGGGCGGCCGCGCAACGAGGGTTGCGGGGCGTCCCGGGCCGGGCGGCCGGGCAGCCGTCCAGTACGCGGTGGCGGCCGGAACCCGGCCGCCAGGGGGTCACGCGGGAAAGGTGATCAGGCGGACGGCCGGGGCCGAGACCACCTGCACCGTCGCGGTGCCCGGCAGGCGCAGCTTGGCGAAGCCGCCCTGCAGGGCCACCAGCGCCCGGGGGACGGACGAGACCGCCGTGCCGTCCGCGTCCACCACCGTGTAGCCGGCGTTCAGTTCGACCGCCGCCTCGGCCCAGTCCTCGCTCATGCCTTCACCTCGGGGAAGTCCAGCTCCGGACGGGCCAGGTGGTTGTAGTAGTTGGAGAGCGTGTTGAGCGCCACGTGCGCCACCACCTCGCCGGCCTCCGCCTCCGTCACGCCGGCCGCGTCGATCAGCGCACGGGTCCCGTCGCCGATCCGCCCACGGGTGCGGACGAGTTCGCGGGCCAGCGCCAGCAGCGCCCGGGTGTGCGGGTCCGCGTCCGAGGCGTCGCGGGTGGCGAGCAGCTCCTCGTCGCTCAGACCCATCGTGGCGCCGCGCAGCGAGTGGGCGCTGACGCAGTAGGTGCAGTCGTTCTCCTGGGCGACCAGGAGGGCGAGCTGCTCGCGCACCCGGGCCCGCAGCACGCCGCGGCCCAACTGGTCGCGCATCGCCAGGTAGCCCTCCAGGGCGGCCGGCGCCTCGGCCATCGAGGCGTAGAGGTTCGGCACCCGCCCCAGTTGTTTCTGTACCCGGTCGAGCAACTCGCCCTTGTCCGCGGATGTTTGCACGGCTTCCCCCCGATGTGTGACGCCCCCGGAAACGGTACCGATCGGTACCGACAGCAAGACGGTACCGACCGGTGCCGTTTCGCGTCAAGGGCGGCCGGTCGCGCCCCGGGCAGTCCGACGCGGCGGCGGCCCAGCGGGCGCGCGCCCGCCGCCGGCCCGAAGCTTGTATCGCTCTCTTGACTGGCGTCACCAGAGCGCCATACTGGCCTCACTCCCCGCTCGCCGAAGAGGTGCCGCCCTATGGAGCTCACACCCTCAGCGCATCTGGACACGTTCTGCCGCGACAACCTTCCGCCGCCCGACCAGTGGCCCGAACTCCTCTTCGAACTGCCCGAGCTGGCCTATCCCGACCGGCTCAACTGCGCGCACGCGCTGCTCGACGAGACGATCGAGCGCCTCGGCCCCGACCGGCGCTGCCTGCTCACTCCGACGGAGCAGTGGAGCTACGGCGAACTGCGCCGGAACGCGGACGCGGTGGCCCGGGTCCTGACCGAGGACCTGGGCCTGGCCACCGGTAACCGGGTGCTGCTGCGCGGCCCCAACACCCCCTGGCTGGTGGCATGCTGGCTGGGGGTGCTGAAGGCGGGCATGGTGGCGGTCACCACCATGCCGCTGCTGCGGGCACCCGAACTGACCGCGATGCACGAGATCAGCCTGCCGGTGGCGGCACTGTGCGACCACCGCAACCTGGCCGAGCTGGAACGGGCCGCCATACCGGGCCTGACCGTCCTGGCCTACGGCGGCCCCGGGCCGGACGACCTGACCGCCCGCTGCGCCGCCCGGCGCGGCCGCTTCACCGCCGTGCCCACCGCCGCCGACGACGTGGCGCTGATCGCCTTCACCTCCGGTACCACCGGCCGGCCCAAGGCCACCCTCCACTTCCACCGCGACGTCCTCGCCAACGCCGACACCTTCTCCCGGCACGTGCTGCGGCCCACGCCGGACGACCTCTTCGCCGGCACTCCGCCGCTCGCCTTCACCTTCGGCCTCGGCGGGTTGGTGGTCTTCCCGCTGCGGGCCGGCGCCGCCGCGCTGCTGCTGGAGCGGACCGGCCCGGAGGAGCTCGCCGAGCACGTCGCCCGGCACCGGGTCAGCATGCTGTTCACCGCGCCGACCGCCTACCGGGCGATCCTGGCCGCCGGGCTGGCCGGCCGGCTGAAGGACGTACGGCGCTGCGTCTCGGCCGGCGAGCACCTGCCGGTCTCCCTCTGGCAGGCCTTCCACGCGGCCACCGGGCAGCGGCTGGTCGACGGCATCGGGGCCACCGAGCTGCTGCACGTGTTCATCTCCGCCGCCGACGGTGACATCCGCCCCGGCGCGACCGGCCGGCCGGTCCCGGGCTACCGGGCCGCGGTGCTCGACGCCGACGGCGCGCCGGTGCCCGACGGCACCCCGGGCCTGCTCGCCGTCAAGGGCCCGACCGGGTGCCGCTACCTGCGCGACGAGCGCCAGGCCGGCTACGTGCGCAACGGCTGGAACCTCACCGGCGACACCTGTGTGCGCGACCGCGACGGCTACTTCTGGTACCAGGCGCGCACCGACGACATGATCGTCTCGGCCGGCTACAACATCGCCGGGCCCGAGGTCGAGCAGGTGCTGGCCGGCCACCCGGACGTGCTGGACAGCGCGGTGGTCGGCGCGCCCGACGAGCGGCGCGGCAGCGTGGTCAAGGCGTACGTGGTGCTGCGCGAGGGCGTACCGGCCGGACCGGAGACGGTCCGGGAACTCCAGGAGCACGTCAAACGGACGATCGCGCCGTACAAGTACCCGCGCGAGGTCGAGTTCGTCACCGAACTGCCGCGCACCGCCACCGGCAAGCTGCACCGGGCCGAGCTGCGCCGCCGGGCGGCCGCGTACCCGGCCAGCGTGGCGGTGGAGCGGCGGGTGGAGTGGTCGGACACCGACGCGGCCGGGCACTACCACTTCTCGGCGGTGCAGCGCTGGGTCGAGGCCGCCGAGGCGGTGCTGCTGCGCCGGCTCGGGCTGGCCGGGCTGTTCGGCCGGATCCCGCGGGTGCACTTCGAGGCCGACTACCGCGAACGCCTCTGGTTCGGCGACGAGGTCCGCACCGAGCTGCGGGTCCTGCGGGTCGGCGGCTCGTCGTTGCACTACGCCTTCGAGGTGCACGGGCCACAGGGCCTGGCCGCCGCCGGGCGGATGTCGGTGGTGCACGCCGCCCCGCAGGCCAAGGGCACCGAACCCTGGCCCGCCGAGGTGCGCCGGGCGCTCGCCGAGTCCGGGCCGCAGCAGGCGGAGGGCTACCGGTGACCGGGGGAGCGGTGCCGGCGAGCACCGCAGGAGGACCGGTGAGCGGCGCCTCAGGGGGGCCGGCAGGTTCCGCGGTGCAGCGGGTCGCGGTGATCGGCGCCGGGCCCGGCGGACTCTACTTCGCCGCACTGGCCAAGAAGTTGGCGCCGCACCGGGAGATCACGGTGTGGGAGCGCGACGCCCGCGACGACGCGTTCGGCTTCGGCGTGGTCTTCTCGGACGAGACGCTGGACGGCATCGCCCAGGCCGACCCGCCGGTCTTCGCCGCGCTGTCCGCCGAGTTCGCCCGCTGGAGCGACATCGACGTCCGGTACGCCGGCCAGGTGCGCACCTGCGGCGGGCACGGCTTCGCGGCACTGGACCGCAACCGGCTGCGCGCGGTCCTGCAACAGCGCTGCGCCGAGCTGGGGGTGGACGTGCGCTACCGGACACCCGCGCCACCGGTCGCCCGACTGGCGGCCGACCACGACCTGGTGGTGGCCGCCGACGGCGTGCGCTCGGCGACCCGGGCAGCCCTCGCGGAGGCCTTCCGGCCCGAACTGGACGAGCGGCACTGCCGCTACATCTGGCTCGCCACCGACAAGGTCTTCGAGGCCTTCACCTTCATCGTGGAGCAGTACGACTTCGGCGCACTGCAGGTGCACGCCTATCCGTACAGCGACCGGCGTTCGACCTTCATCGTGGAGATGGCCGAGGAGGCGTGGCGCAAGGCGGGCTTCGAGGAGCCGGCCGGGCGGGACCTGGGGCGCGGGCAGAGCGACCTGCCGAGCGTACGGCGGTGCGAGCAACTGCTCGCACCGCACCTGGACGGGCACCGGCTGATCCCGAACGCCTCGCGCTGGATCCGCTTCACCACCGTGCGCAACGCGAGCTGGCACCACCGCAACGTGGTGCTGCTCGGGGACGCCGCGCACACCGCCCACTTCTCGATCGGATCGGGCACCAAACTGGCCCTGGAGGACGCCCTCGCGCTGGCCGCCGCACTGCAGGAAAGCCCGTCGCTGGAGGGCGCGTTGGCGGCCTACGAGGCCGAGCGGCGGCCGGTGGTGGAGTCCGCGCAGCGGGCGGCGCAGGCGAGCCTGGAGTGGTTCGAGACCGTCGGCCGGCACACCGGCCAGGGCGTCGAGCAGTTCGCCTTCAACCTGCTCACCCGCAGCCGCCGGGTCACCTACGGCAACCTGCGCGCCCGGGACGCCGCCTTCGTGGACGCCGTCGACGCGGCCTACGGCGGCGCCGTGGAGGGCGAGCCGGGCGGCGGGTCGGGTGGCTGTGCAGGAGGCGAGGCGGCGGGCCGCGGCTCGACCTCCGGCGACGCGACGTCCGGCGACGCGGCTTGCGGTGGCACGACCTCCGGCGACGCGACGTCGGGCGATGCGACCGCTGCCCGCACGGGCCCCGGCGGCACGGCCCCCGACGGCGGGGGCGGCGGTGGCAGGGCGGCCGTTCCGCCGATGTTCCGGCCGCTGCGGCTGGGCCGGCTGGGGCTGCGCAACCGGATCGTGGTGCCGCCGCTGGCCACCTTCACCGCCGTGGACGGGCTGCCCAGCGGCTTCGACCGGGCCCAGCTCGCCGCCCACGTCCTCGGCGGCGCCGGTCTGGTCTTCACCGGCATGACCGCGGTCAGCGCGCAGGGCCGGGCCACCGAGCGCTGCCCGGGCCTGTGGACGGACGCCCAGGAGGCGGCCTGGCGCTCGGTCGTGCGCGCGGTCCGCGAGCTGGGTGACACCCCGCTGGGCATCCAGCTGACACACGCCGGGCGGCGCGCGTCGAGCACCGTGCCCGGCCCGGACGGGATCGGGCGCGCCCTCGCGGACGGCTGGCCGACGCTGGCGGCCTCGCCGCTGCCGTGGGAGGCGGCGGGCCCGCCGCCGCGCCCGGCCGCCCCGGCGGAACTGGCCGGTGTGGCCGCCGACTTCGCGGCCGCCGCGGCCCGCGCCGACCGGGCCGGATTCGACGTACTGGGGCTGCAGTTCGGCCACGGACACCTGGTCTCCGGGTTCCTCTCGCCGCTGACCAACCACCGCACCGACCGCTACGGCGGCCCGCTGGAACACCGGCTGCGGCTGGCCCTTGAGGTGCTCGCCGCGGTGCGGGCGGTCTGGCCGGCCGGCAAGCCGGTCGTGGTCCGGGTCTCGGCCGCCGACTGGGCGCCGGGCGGCACCACCGAGGCGGAGGCGGTGGCGATCTGCCGGGCACTGGCCGACGCGGGCGCGGACGCCCTGGACGTGTCCACCGGCGAGGTGGTCGCGCACCAGGAGGTGCCGTACGGGCGTGGCTACCAGGTGCCGTTCGCCGACCTGATCCGCCATGCGACCGGGATCCCGACCATCGCGGTCGGCGCGATCTCCGGCCACGACGACGCCAACTCGGTCCTGCTGGCCGGCCGGGCGGACCTGGTCGCGGTCGGCCGGGCCCAGCTGTACGACCCGCTGTGGACGCTGCACGCCGCGGCCGAGCAGGGCTACACCGGCCCCGGGGCGCGCTGGCCGCAGCCCTGGCAGCCGGGCAGCCGCCGGCCGCCCGGGCCCGGCGCGGACCGGGTCGCGCCCCGGCTGCGGCTGCTGCCGGAGGCGGCCGTACCGGTGCACCGCCGCTGGCTGCCGCCGCACCGCCCGGACACCCGCCCTCCTGACGCCGGCCCTCCTGACGCCGGTTCTGGTGCTGCAGGTTCTCGTGCCGCCGCAGGCCGTCCTGGTGCCGACCCTCCTGACGCGGGCCGTCCCGACGGCCCGCCGGGGCGGGCGGCGCACCGCCCGGACGGGCAGCCAGGCCACAAGCCCACCGAAGCCGTGCCGAACTGAGGGAGGACCGGATGCCCCACCTGCCCCGCTTCACCGCCGCCGCCGTCCAGGCCGCCCCCGTCTACCTGGACCCGGACGCCACCGTCGACAAGGCCGTCGCCCTGATCACCGAGGCGGCCGAGCACGGCGCCGAACTGGTGGTCTTCCCCGAGGTCTTCGTGCCCGGCTACCCCTACTGGAACTGGACGATGAACCCCGTCCAGGGTTCGCCCTGGTTCGAACGCCTCTACCTGGCCTCGGTCGACGTCCCCGGCCCGCAGGTGGAGGCGCTGTGCGCGGCCGCCCGGCGGGCCGGCGTGGTCCTGGTGATCGGCGTCAACGAACGCGGCGGGCCCGGCCTGGGCACGCTGTACAACACGCTGCTCACCATCGGCCCGGACGGCCGGCTGCTCGGCGTGCACCGCAAGCTCGTGCCGACCTGGGCCGAGAAGCTGACCTGGGCCCCGGGCGACGGCAGCTCACTGGTGGTGCACCGCACGCCGGTCGGCCCGCTGGGAGCGCTCGCCTGCGGTGAGAACACCAACCCGCTGGCCCGCTACACCCTGCTCGCGCAGGGCGAACTGGTCCACGCCGCGAGCTACATCGCGCTGCCGGTGGCGCCCGACGACTACGACATGGCGGAGGCCATCGCGCTGCGTGCGGCCGCGCACTGCTTCGAGGGCAAGGTGTTCACCGTGGTGTCCTGCTCGACGATCTCGCCCGAGATCGTCGACCTGGTGGCCGGCGACGACCCGCAGGTGCGCAAGCAGCTCGCCCGTCCGCGCGCCGCGCTCTCCGGCGTCTTCGGGCCGGACGGGCGCCCGGTCACCGAGCCGCTGGTCGACGAGGAGGGCATCGTCTACGCCGAGATCGACCTCGCGCGATGCGTCCAGCCCAAGCAGATGCACGACATCGTCGGCCACTACAACCGGTTCGACGTCTTCCGGTTGCACGTCGACAACCGCCCGCACCGGTCCGTCCACCTCGCGGACAGCCACCTCCCCGGCGGCCACCTCCCCGACCACGCCCGGCCCGACGGCCACCGGCCCTACCCCGAGCAGCAGAGCGGCACCCCACAGGAGGAAGCGTGAACGACTACGACGACACCCGGCTGGGCCGGGCCAGGGTCGGGGACAGCCCCGAACTCGCCGCCTACTACGAGGAGCTGGCCAAGCAGGAGGCGGGCGCGCTCTGGACGGTGGCGAACGAGATCGAACCCTGGTACCCGCAGCCCAAGTCCGTCCCGGTGCTCTGGCGCTACGCGGACCTGGCGCCGCTGGTCCGCAAGGCGCTGCCGCTGGTCCGGGCGGACGACGCCGGACGCCGGGTGGTGATGCTGGTCAACCCCGGCCGTCGTGAACTGAGCGCGGCCGTCGGCCTGCTGTACACCGGCCTGCAGATCATGGGCCCGGGCGAGGCGATGACCGCCCACCGCCACCAGGCCGCCGCACTGCGCTTCGTCCACGAGGGCACCGGCGCCTGGACGATCGTGGACGGCCAGAAACTCAAGGTCGGGCCGCGCGACTTCGCGATCACGCCCAACAACACCTGGCACGAGCACGGCAACGAGGCCTCGGACGAACCGGTGATCTGGCAGGACGGGCTGGACATCCCGCTGGTCAACGCGCTCGACGCCGGCTTCTACGAAGTCCACCCCGACCTCTACCAGCAGCCCGGCACGGTGGTGAACTCCTCGCTGCTCCGTTACGCGGGCACCCTGCTGCCGTACGGGGTCGAGCAGTGGAGCCGCCCGTACTCCCCCCTGCTCGGCTGGCCCTGGGAGCCCAGCTACGAGGCGCTGTGCCGGCTGGCCCGGACGGGCGAAGGGTCCCCGTACGACGGCGTGATCATGGAGTACGCCAACCCCGTCACCGGCGGTTCCGTGATGCCGACCATGAGCGCCCACCTGCAACTGCTGCGTCCGGGCCAGGCCACCCTGGCGCACCGGCACACCGGCTCGGTCGTCTACACCGCGGCCAAGGGCCGGGGCGTCTCGGTGATCGCCGGGCAGCGCTTCGAGTGGCAGCAGGGCGACATCTTCGTGGTCCCGTCCTGGGCCTGGCACGAGCACGCGAACTCCGACCCGGGCGAGGACGCCTGCCTCTTCTCGTTCAACGACTTCCCGGTGATGCGCTCGCTCGGCATGTACCGCGAGGAGGCCCACCCGGACAACGGCGGCCACCAGGCCGTCCTCTCGTAAGGAGCTTTCCGATGCACCTGCTCAGCTACCGCACCGGCGGCAGCGGCACGCCGCGCCTCGGCGCGCGGACCGGCGAGCGCGTGGCCGACCTGGCCGCGCTCGCCGCCGCGGCCGGCGCCGCGCTGCCCGGCGACCTGGCAGCGCTGATCCGGGCCGGCGAACCCGCCCTGGCCACCGCCCGCGCGCTGCTGGCCGCGGCACCGGCCGACGCGTGGCTGCCGCTCACCGCGGTCACGCTCTGCGCGCCGCTGCGCCCGGGCAAGATCGTCGGAGTCGGCCTCAACTACGTCGAGCACGTCGAGGAGTCGCACCGCTCGCTCGACACCGAGCGCGAACTGCCCGACCGCCCGGTGCTGTTCGGCAAACCGGCCACCGCCGTCACCGGACCGGGCGGGCCGATCCTGCACAACGCCGACCTGACCAAGCAGCTCGACTGGGAGTGCGAACTGGCCGTGGTGATCGGCCGTACCGCCCGCCGGGTCACCGAGGCGGACGCGCTGCGGCACGTCTTCGGCTACAGCATCGTCAACGACGTCAGCGCGCGCGACCAGCGCCGCTCCGGGCAGTGGTTCTTCTCCAAGGGCCAGGACTCCTACTGCCCGTTCGGGCCGGTCGTGGTCACCGCCGACGAGATCCCCGACCCGCAGAACCTCGGTCTCTCGCTCAAGGTCAACGGCGTGACCAAGCAGGACTCCAACACCCGCCACATGCTCTTCGGCGTCGCCCGGCTGATCGCCGACATCTCCTCCGGCATGACCCTGGAGCCCGGTGACGTGATCGCCACCGGCTCGCCGTCCGGCGTCGGCGCCGGCCTGGTCCCGCCGCAGTTCCTGCAGCCCGGCGACCTGGTGGAGGCCACCGTCGAGCGGATCGGCACGCTCGCCAACCCGGTCGTCGACGCCCGCGGCCACCAGGCAGGCTACGAGGCAGGCTACGGGGCCGACTACGGGGCCGACTACGGGGCCGACTACGAGGCCGGTCACGACGCCCGGGGCCACGACGCCCGGGGCCACGACGCCCGGGGCCACGACGCCCGGGGCCACGACGCCCTCGCCCACGACGCCCTCGCCCACGGCCTGCGGCCCGACGACGAGGGGGTGGGCGCATGACCACCTACCGGATCGGCCAGATCGTCCCGAGCTCCAACGTCACCATGGAGACCGAGGTCCCGGCCCTGCTGCGGGCCAGGGAGACGGTCGCCCCCGAGCGCTTCACCTTCCACTCCAGCCGGATGCGGATGACCAGGGTCACCCCCGAGCAACTGCGCGCGATGGACGCGGACTCGGACCGCTGCGCGCTCGAACTCTCCGACGCCCGGGTCGACGTGCTCGGCTACGCCTGCCTGGTCGCGGTCATGAGCACCGGGCCCGGCTACCACCGGGAGTCCGAGCAGCGGCTGCACCGGCGCACCGTCGAGAACGGCGCACCGGCGCCGGTGGTGACCAGCGCCGGCGCCCTGGTGGCCGGGCTGCACGTCCTCGGGGCGAAGAAGGTCGCGCTGGTCGCGCCCTACCTGCGACCGCTCGCCCGGACGGTGGTGGACTACCTGGCGCACGAGGGCATCACGGTGATCGACCACGCGGCCCTGGAGATCCCGGACAACCTGGCGGTCGCCGCCCACGACCCGGCCCGGCTGCCCGGGATCGCCGCCCGCCTGGCGCACGCCGACGCGGACGCCGTGGTGCTCTCCGCCTGCGTGCAGATGCCGTCGCTGGCGGCCGTCGAGGAGGCCGAGCAGCAGCTCGGCAAGCCGGTGGTCTCCGCGGCGATCTGCACCGTCCACCAGTTGCTGCGCGCGCTCGGGCTGCCCGCCTTCGCTCCCGGGGCGGGGGCGTTGCTCTCCGGTGCCTACGCCGGGAGCACGTCACCGGCCCAGGGGCCGACGCCCGCCGCACCGGTGTCCGGGCCGCCGGCAGTTGTCCCGCAGCCGCCCGCCGCGCCGCCGTCCGGACCACTTGGCTGCGCTCCGACAGTATGATCACGCCGGACGGCCGGCTGGAGCGGCCACGACGGGAGGAGGGCCGCCATGCCGGAGAACACGTCACGCCCCAGCTCCCTGATCCACACGATCTACGGCGAGTTCGTCCGGCGGCTCGGCGGCTGGATCTCGATAGCCGACCTGATCGCGCTGATGGCCGAACTGGACGTCGACGCGCCCGCCGTCCGGTCGGCGATCTCGCGGCTGAAGAAGGCCGGCACCCTGCTGCAGGAGCGGCGCGAGGGCACCGGCTACCGGCTGAGCCCGGAGATGGGCCCGGTCTTCGACGAGGGTGACCGCCGGATCTTCCACAGTCTGGCGCCCGCCGAACTCGCCGACGGCTGGGTGGTCGCGGTCTTCTCCGTCCCCGAGTCGGAGCGGGCCAGCCGCCACCAGCTGCGCTCGCGGCTGAGCTGGCTCGGCTTCGGCAACGCCGCCCCCGGGGTCTGGCTGGCACCCGCCCGGGTGCTGCCGGACGCCCGGCGGCTGCTGGAACGGCTCGGGCTGAGCGCGTACGTCCACCTCTTCCTGTCCGAGTACGCCGGGTTCGCCGAACTGCGCTCGGCGGTCGGCTCCTGGTGGGACTTCCCGGCGATCGAGGCGCAGTACGCCGAGTTCACCGAGGACTGGGGGCAGGTGGCCGCCGGCCTGCGCCCGCACCCGCGGATCGAGCCGGTCGAGGCGTTCCGCGCGTACGTGCCGATGCTCACCCAGTGGCGCCGGCTGCCCTACCTCGACCCGGGACTGCCGACGCCGCTGCTGCCGCCGGAGTGGAACGCCGTCGCGGCCCGCGCAGTCTTCACCGAACTGCACGGGCTGCTCGCCGAACCCGGCTTCCGGCACGTCGAGCAGCTCACCGGGCTGTCGCGCCCGGGGCTCGGCACGCACCCCGAGCCGGGGCTCACCGCACAGCAGGACCTCACCGCACAGCCCGAGCCGGGGCTCCGCACACAGCCGGACCTCACCGCACAGCAGGACCTCACCGTACAGCCCGAGCCGGAGCCCTGTCCGAAGCCGTAGCCCCAACCCGCAGCCCGACCAGGCGCCATGACGCCGGAGGAGACGCCGCCGTGACCGACCACGCCCCCGCCGACCTGCTGATCCGGTCCGGCACCGTCCACACGCTCGTCCCCGGCGAGGCGCCGCGTCGTGCGCTGGCCGTCACCGGCGACCGGATCACCGCGCTGTCCGCCGCGGCCGACGGCCTGGACCACCTGGCCGGCCCGGGGACGGAGGTGCTGGACCTGCCCGGCACCACCGTGCTGCCGGCCTTCGACGACACCCACACCCATCTGATCCTCGCCGCGCACAGCGTCCACGACGTGCCGGTCCACCGGGCCCGCGACCTCGGCGAGTTCCTCGGCCTGATCCGCGAGCGGGCGGCGAGCACGCCCCCCGGGCAGTGGATCCGCACCACGATCAACTGGCAGGAGGTCAACCTCGCCGAACAGCGCCTGCCCCGCACCGAGGAGCTGGACGCGGCCACCGACCGGCACCCGGTGCTGGTGCGGCGCGGCGCCTACAACATGGTGCTCAACACCCCCGCGCTGCGACTGGCCGGCATCACCGCCGCCACCGAACCCCCGCCCGGCGGCGTGATCGAGCGGGACGAGCAGGGCCGGTTGACCGGCCGGCTGGTCGACAAGGCGGTCGCACTCGCCGAACGGGTACTGCCGCGCCCCGCGCTCGCCGACCGGATCGAGGGCCTGCGGGCCGCGTCCGCCGACTACGCCGCGACGGGCATCGGCACGGTCCGCGACTGCCTGGTCCCGGTGGAGGACCTCGACGTGCTGCGCGCGGCCCGGCAGGCCGGTGCACTGAGCGTGCGGGTGCGCGCCCTGGTCTCCGGTTTCGGTGCCCGCACGCCCGGGCAGGTGGACGAGCTGCTCGACCGGATGGAGCCCTGGCGCGCCGAGGGCGACGCGTGGTTGAGCGTCTGGGGCGTCAAGTTCGGCATCGACGGCGGCATCGAGGCGGGTGCGCTGGACGAGCCGTACGAAGGCCGCCCGTGCTATCACGGCACGCTCCTCTGGGAGCCGCAGGAGCTGGCCGCGGCGGTCGACCGGGTGGTCGAGCGCGGCTGGCGGGTCGGCGTGCACGCATGGGGGGACCGCGGACTCCGTACGCTGCTGGACGTCTTCGAGCAGGTGCTCAAGGACCGCCCCGGGCTGGCCCCGGGCACCCTGGTCGTGGAGCACGGCGGACTGGCCCGCCCCGACCAGCGATCGCGCGCGATCGCGCTCGGCATCCCGGTCACCGTCCAGCACCCGCTGCTGCACGATGCGGCGACGGCCCAGATCCGGGCCTGGGGCGCCGAGCGGGTCCGCGGGATCTTCCCGTTGCGCGAGTGGCTGGACGAGGGCGCGTTGCTCGCGGCCGGCTCCGACTTCCCCGTCGGGCCCTACGGGGCGATGGTCTCGGTGTGGGGCATGACGACCCGGGAGACCGTGGCCGGCGCGCAGGGCGCCGAGCACGCGATCACCCGGGCCGAGGCGATTGCGCTGCACACCGTCGACGCGGCCCGGCTGGTCGGCGAGAGTGCGACGCGTGGCAGCCTGCGGCCCGGCGCGCTGGCGGACCTGACCCTCTGGCCCGCGGACCCGCTGAACTGCCCGCCGGACGAGCTGCCGCGGCTGCGGCCGGTCCGCGTCGTGCTCGGGGGCCGGACGGTGCACCGGGCCTGACGGTCGGACGGTGCACCGGGCTTGACGGTCGGACGGTGCACCGGGCTTGACGGTCGGACGGTGCCGGATCTGACGGCCGGACGGCCGCCGGGGCGCGGTCGCGGGGTGGTGGGGCGGGGCGTTCCGCGGAGGCCGATCCCGCCGGGCCAGCCTCCCGGAGGATGTGCGGTGCCCGCGTCCGGGGCGGGGGCCGTTTAACGGGCCGCCCGGGAAGTCTTGTATCGTTCCTCGCGAATCATCCAGAGGGGTGGAGGGACCGGCCCTACGAAGCCCCGGCAACTCCCCGGTCGACCCGGCGTCCAAAGTGCGCCGCACCGACCGGGATCAGTGCCAACTCCGGCCTGTCGCCAATGTGGCGCGGGAAAGATGAGGAGACACGGTGCTCTCTGTGCTGTCCTTCGCCCGGGCGCTTCCCGCCCCGGCCCTTCCGCGTACCCGTCTCGTGCCCGGCGCAGGCAATCGGCCGACCTCTTCGGCCTTCCCTCGCTGACCACACCCCCCCCGGCTCCCCGCCCGGAGCCCCCGTGAGCAGAGCCCACCTGCTGCTCGCGGGACTTGAGACGGAGTACCCACCCATGGAAAACACGAGCGGCGTCGGCGTGCTCGACAAGGTCACCTCGATCCTCGGCACCCTGGAGGCCGGTCCCGCCACCCTGGCAGGACTCGTCGCCTCCACCGGCCTGGCGCGGCCCACGGCCCACCGGCTCGCCGTCGCACTCGAACAGCACCGGCTGGTCGCCCGGGACCTGCAGGGCCGGTTCGTCCTCGGACCCCGGCTCGCCGAGCTGTCGGCGGCCGCCGGCGAGGACCGCCTGCTGGGCGCCGCCGGCCCGGTCCTCACCCACCTGCGCGACGTCACCGGCGAGAGCGCACAGCTCTACCGCCGGCAGGGCGAGATCCGGATCTGCGTGGCCGCCGCCGAGCGGCTCTCCGGCCTGCGCGACACCGTTCCCGTCGGAGTCACCCTTCCCATGAAGGTGGGATCCGCCGCCCAGATCCTGCTCGCCTGGGAGGAGCCCGAGCGCCTCCACCGGGGCCTCCAGGGCGCCCGCTTCACGGCCACGGCCCTCAGCGGCGTACGGCGCCGCGGCTGGGCGCAGTCCATCGGCGAACGAGAGCTCGGGGTCGCCTCCGTCTCCGCGCCCGTCCGGGGCCCGTCCAACCGGGTCGTGGCCGCCGTCTCCGTGTCCGGCCCGATCGAACGGCTCACCCGTCACCCCGGCGCGCGCCTCTCCCAGGCCGTCACCGAGGCGGCCAAGCTCCTCACCGAGGCCCTGAGCCACCCCTGACCGGCCGGTGTCCCTGACCGGCCGGTGTCCCTGAACAGCTGGTGTCACTGACCGGCCGAGTCCCGGCCGGCCGGCTCACCCGGACGGACCCGGCCGGCCGTGTCCTCGCGCACGCCGTGCGGGAGCAGAACCTAGATTCGGCTGACATGCACCTTCCGTGCCGTCCGCGTCCTCCCCGTGCGCCCGCAGCGCACGTGGGGGCATATCCCCGAAGGACAGGTGGCCATGACACGTCGTCCGAACATCCTGCTGATCGTCACCGACGAGGAGCGGGCCACGATCCCCCGGCCGCAGGGCTTCACGCTCCCCGCGCGGGAGCGGCTCGCCGAGCGGGGCACGACCTTCGAGCGGTACTACACCGCGTCGGCGATGTGCAGCTCCGCGCGGTCCGTCGTCTACACCGGGCAGCACCTACCGCTGACGGAGATCTACGACAACGACAACATGCCCTACATCCGGCCGCTCCGACCGGAGTTGGGCACGCTCGGCACGATGCTCCGCGAGGCCGGGTACTACGCCACCTACCAGGGCAAGTGGCACCTGTCGAACGCCTACGTCACCCCGCAGAACCCCGGCCCCACCACGGACGCGCTGGAGCCCTACGGATTCAGCGAGTTCAACGACTGGGGCGACATCGACGGCGGCGCCTGGGCCGGGCTCAAGATCGACCCGGTCATCGCCGGCCAGGCGGTGAAGTGGCTGCGCAACCGGGCCCCGGTCGTGGCGGCGGACCAGCCGTGGTTCATGGCGGTCAACTTCGTCAATCCGCACGACATCATGAGCTTCGACTACGGCGGCTCGTCCCAGGTGCAGCTCCCGTTCGGCCTCGCCCACGCCGTCGTGACCAGGCCGGCCCCCGACATCCCGGTGTACCGGCGCCGCTGGGACTTCGACCTGCCCGCCAGCCTGCACGACGACCTGTCCGGCGCGGCCCCGGCGGTGGCCGAGTTCGCGCGGATGCTCGACACCGTCTTCGGCCCGGTCGCCGACGACCGGCACTGGTACGACGGCCTGAACTTCTACCTCAACGCGATCCGCGACGTGGACCGCAGCATCGAGCTGGTCCTCGACGCGCTGGAGGCCTCCGGGCAGGCCGACCGCACCGTCGTCGTCTTCACCTCCGACCACGGCGAGATGGCCGGCTCGCACGGGCTGCGCCAGAAGGGCGGCCTGGTCTACGACGAGAACCTCCACGTCCCCTTCATCCTCAGCCACCCCGACTTCCCGAGCGGGGTGAGCACCGAGGCCCTCGCCTCCGCCGTCGACATCGCCCCGACCCTGCTGGAGTTCGCCGGCGTCGACCCGTCCGGGCGGGCCACCCGCCACCCCGCGCTCAAGGGCCGCTCCCTGCGTCCGGTGCTCGACGGCGGCACCGTCCGCGACGGCGTGCTCACCGCCATCGAGTCGGTCACCGCCCTGGACGCCTCCTTCTGGTTCGAGTTCGCCGACCCCGAGGCTCCCGGGCGGATCCAGTCCGGCGACCTGCGGCCGGACTGGACCAAGCGCGGCTTCCTGCGCGGCTACACCGATGCCCGGTACACCTTCGGCCGCTACTTCTCCCCGCTCAACCCCAACCGCCCGACCAGCCCCGAGGCCCTGTACGCGCTCAACGACGTCGTCCTCTACGACCGCGCCGAGGACCCCGCCGAGACGCGCAACCTCGCCGCCGACCCCGCGCACCGCGACCTCGTCGCCCGGTACAGCACGCTGCTGGAGGACCTCATCACCGCCGAGATCGGCACCGACACCCGCGCCTGGGTCACCGAGCGCCCCCGTCTGCTCGGCTGGCCCACCTGGCACGGCGACACCGACCAGCCCGCCGCGGCGGCGGGCACAGCCCGGCGCTGAACCCACGCCGAAGCCCGGACCCGCCGCGGCGCCGGCCGGCGGCAGGTTCCTAGGGCTTCCAGCCCCAGGCGGTGAGCATGCCGGCCGACAGGGCGGCGCATTCGTCGGAGTCCAGGTAGCGGATCGCCGCGTCCACCGCCTCGTCGTCGACCAGGCCGGTGGCGCGCATCGCGGCTCTGCTCCGGTCCCACGTGTCCGCCCAGAAGCGGCTGATGGGGCTGCCCGGCAGCAGCGGTGGCACGTGGACCTCGGCGGCGACGGACCGGAGCCCCGCTCGGCGCAGCAGGTGCGGGTACGACGGCACCCAGGAGACGTCCGTGCCGATGGTGGACCGCAGCCCCTCCCACATCGCCCGCATCACCGTGCTGTACGGCGTGCCGGGCGTCCGCCCGCGCGTCAGGTCGACCGCGTCGCTGAGCACCAGCACGCCTCCGGGGACGAGGAGTTCGGCGAGTGCGGTGATCAGGCGGTCGTGCTCGGGCAGGTGCATCAGGACGAAGCGTGCGTGGACGAGGCGGAACCGGCCGGGGGCGAAGTCCGGAGCGGTGACGTCGGCTTCGAGCAGGTCGAGCCCGGGCCGCCCGGTGAGAAAACGCACGTCGCGGTCCACGGCGAGCACGCTTGCCACCCGGGCCTCGTCGAGGAGCCGGCGGGAGACCGTGCCCGTGCCGGCGCCCACGTCGAGGCAGTGCCACCCCGGGCCGGCCCCGAGGGTCCTCAGCCGCGCCATCGTGACGTCGTCGTAGGCGAGCGCGCCGAGGTCGGTCCGTTCACCCTCGCCCGCCTGCTCGGGACGGAAGACGGCCTCGCCGTAGCGGCCGCCCGCCCCGTCCCCGCTCGCTGCGGCGGTCACGTCGCCGCCTCCGTGGTGCCGCGGGTGTCGTCGGGCCCGGGGGACCCGGGGGACCGGAGCAGCGGGTCGTCGAACGGTTTCATGGTGGGCCCTCCTCGCGCGGTGGGGGCGGCCCCGCCCCGGGGCCGCCGCGCCACCGATCCTGCACCGGAGCCCGCCGGGGCGGCCGAGGCACGCCGTGCCTGGGCCGATCGGCCCAACGGGTGCGGCGGCCCCGGCGCAGGGCGCCGAGGTGCGGGGGTTGGTTCTCGCGGGGGTGGGTGGACGGGAGACGGGCGGTGACGGTGTTCCCGCTGTGGCCGAGCGGTCGGGCTCGGGCGAGGGGCGGTCAGTACAGGGCGTCGCCCATGGGAGATCCGTCGCCCGTGACGTAGGCGCGGATCGACGCCAGGTACTCCTGGCGGCCGACACGTCCGTCGCCGTCGCGGTCCAGCGCGTCGAATGCGGCGCCGGCGTTGTCGGCCCGGTTGCCCAGTGCCCGGCGCAGGGTGGTGAACTGCGTGCGGTCCAGGGTGCCGTCCCGGTCGGCGTCGGCGAGGTCGAACAGGGCGCCCAGGGCGTACTGGCAGACGGTGTCGAACTTGTCGGCGTCCACCCAGGCGAGGTACTCCTGGTAGGTCATCAGGCCGTCGCCGTTGGCGTCCATCGCGGCCCAGGCGCGTTCGCCGGTGGTGCGTGCGGCGATGACCAGTGGATCGTCGTCGTCGCGTCCGGTTGCCCGCCGGGCGCGTTCGATCCGTACGAAGTAGTCGTGGCGGGAGGCGACACCGTCTCCGTCGGTGTCCAGCATCGCGTAGATGCGGGCCTTGGCGGTGGTGGGGTCGGCCGGGGCCTGTTGCGGTCCGGCTGGGGGGAGCAGCATGGCGGGTCTTCCTTCACGTGCGGGGCGTGTGCCGGTCGGCCGGGCCGGTCAGTGGGTGAGGCGGAGTACGAGGGTCGAGTCGACGGTGGTCTCGCCGGCCGGAGTACCGCAGCCGGTGCCGGTGCTGGTGCCCAGCGCGTTGACGGTGTCGCCCGCGTAGCGTGCGCTGTCGGCGGTGACGACGCCGGTGACGACCAGTGAGGCGGTGCCGTTCACCTTGATCACGTCGGTCCTGTCGAACCGGAAGGTGGAGCTGGATCCGTCGGTCCAGTGGACGGTCGTGGTGGACGTGTCCCCGTGTTCGTCGCCGGTGCACTCCGTGGCCGGCATGGTGACCGTCCGCTCGAAGGTACCGGTGTCCGCGGGTGCGCCGGCGGCATCCACGCACCTCATGGTGCCGGTCATGGCCAGCGTGTCGGGCAAGGGCAGGTCGGTGCCGCCTGCACCGACCGCGGTGGCGAAGACGCCGTGGGCGTCCAGCACACAGGTGGCATCGGTCGTGGGCCCGGACGGGTCGGCCTGGGCCGGGGCCCCGGCGAGCAGCGGCGCCGCGGCGAGCAGCGGGGCGGCGGCCAGCAAGGCACCACGGACAGCGATCTTCATGGGGGGTCTCCCGTGTTCTCTGCAGCGGGGAACGGGTGTACGGGTGCGTGGCCAGGAGTACCGTCGACGACGGGGACCGGCAGCTTCGGGGCCGCTGCGGTGTCGGGCCCGAGGCCGCCGCCGGGTGCGAGTGTCCACGGACGAGAACGTAGGGCACCCGGGGAATCAAGATCGCGTCACAGGCCGGGAGATCACCCGAACGGGAGGTGGCGGGAGGTGGTGGACGGCCGGGCAGCGGCGCCGTTCGCGGGCGGGGTCAGTCCAGCTCGTTCTTGTGGACGACGCCGTTCTTGACGATGAGGCGCAGGTGGCGTTCGGGATCGGCGAGGACGGACAGGTCGGTGGTCGGGTCGCCGTCGACGACCAGGAGGTCGGCCCACGCTCCCGGCGCCACGACCCCGAGCGGTGCCGCGCGGTAGGGGTCGCGGGGGCCGGACAGCCGGAACAGTTCGGCGTTGCCGGAGGTGGCCATGCGCAGGACCTCGACCGGGCTGAGGTGGGCGCCGAGCCGGACGAGCATCTCGTTCTGCCGGTGGCCGTTCCCGGGGTCGAGCACCAGGTCGGTGCCGAAGGCCAGCCGCACGCCGTGCGCACGTGCCCACGCGAAGGTGCGGGAGACGCCCTCGCACACCTCGCGGTTCTTGCGGTTGCTGTCCGCCGACGCGTAGTGGTGGTCGTCGACCTCGAACGGCTGGGTGCTCAGCCACACGTCCCGCTCCGCGAGGTGGCGGACGGTGTCCTCGTCGGCGAGGTGCCCGTGCTCGATGCAGCGCACCCCGGCCTCCACCGCGCGGCGCACGCCTTCGGAGGTGTAGACGTGCACGGTCACGTAGGTGCCCCAGTCGGAGGCCGCGGCGACCGCCGCCTCCAGTTCCGCCGTGGTGAACTGCAGCACGTCCAGCGGGTCGAACTCGGAGATGACGCCGCCGCCGGCCATCAGCTTGATCTGCGTCGCGCCCTTCCTGAGCTGCTCGCGCACTGCGGCGAGGACCCGCTCCGGCCCGTCGGCCACCCGGGTGAAGCCGATCTGTTCGGCCCGGGCCTGCGGCCCGCCGAGGGCGGTCGGGGTGTCGTAGACGGCGCCGAAGTCGCCGTGGCCGGAGGTCTGGGAGACGGCCGCCTGGCTCGGGTAGATCCGCGGCCCCGGGAAGAGCCCGCGGTCGAGGGCCCGTCGCAGCGGCTCGGTGTCGCCGGCCATGTCCCGCACCGTGGTGAAGCCGCGCATCAGCATGTCGCGGGCCGCGGCCAGGGCCTGGTAGTACACCGTGCCGGTCGGTGCGAGCTGCAGCTCCGCCAGGGTGGCGCCGATCGCGAACAGGTGGACGTGCGCGTCGGTGAGGCCCGGGATGAGCGTGCGGCCGCCGCCGTCCAGCACCGTCACGCCCCGGGCGCCACGCGGGGAGGCGCGGCCCGGCACCACCTCCGTGATCCTGTCCCGCTCGATCCGGACGTGTCCCGGTACCGCCTCCTCGCCGATCCCGTCGAAGACGCGCACGTTGGTCACCAGCAGCCCGGCACCGGAGTCGTCGACACTCATGGCGCCATCTTCGGCCGGTCACGGGGCCGGGACCAGACGGGTCACCCGAACGGACCAGAGCCGGTCCTCGGAGTCCCGCCGTACGCCGGGCCGGGAGGCGATGACCGAGGGTTCCCCGGCGTGCGCGGTGCGCGCCGGGGGGCGGTTGTGGGGTGAGGGCGGGGGTGGACGGGGAAGGACACGGACAGGGGTCGGTTGTCGGATGCTGCTGTCACGGAGGACCTATGCGCCGGGACGGACGGATGGCGAACAGTCTGCTCGCACTGCTGAGCCGGGACTGGGCGGGTGTGCCGGTCGCGCTGGTGGTGGCCGCGATGGGCGGCTTCCTCGTCGGGCTCGGTGCGACCTGGGCGGTGGCGCTCGGTGGGCTGCTGGTGGCAGCCGGTGCGGTGATGCTGGCCGGGGCCGTGCGGCACGTGGTGCTGATGGCCCGCGAGGCGGGGGAGCGGCCGATGCCGGGGACGCTGGTCGACGTGGATGGTCACCGGATGCACGTCCTGGCGGAGGGGGACGCGGCGGCCGGGCCGACCGTGGTGTGGATGCCCGGCGGACACGCGCCCGGTGAGGAGTTCGAGGAGCTGCACGCGATGGCGGCGGCCCGGACCCGCTCGGTCCTGGTCGACCGGTTCGGCACGGGCTGGAGCGATGCCGGGCCCTTCCCGCGGACCACGGCGGTGGAGGCGGAGGAACTGCTGGCGGCGTTGGAGAGGGCGGGGGAGCGGCCCCCGTTCGTGCTCGTCGGCCACTCCTTCGGCGGGTTACTGGTCGCCAACGCGGCCCGGCGGCGGCCGGATCTGGTGGCGGGGCTGGTGCTGCTGGACCCGACGCCCCTGGAGGTCATCGCCTTCGCGCCGTCCAACCGGCTGATCACGGGGATGCGCCGCAGCTTCCTGCTGGCGGCGGTGCGGCAGCTGTTCGGTGCGCACCGCGGCCGCGGCGGTCGGACCGCCCCGCAGTGCGCCGCCGCGTCGATCTTCGCCGAGCTCTCGCCGTCCGGCCTGGCCGCGGTGGGCTGGGAGACCGTGGTGTACGACGGGGATCTCGGGGACGTGCCGCTGGTGCTGGTGATACCGCGTGATCTCATCGGCGGTGAGGCGGTGCTGGCCGGTGCCCGGGACGCGGTCGAGGCCGAGCGGATCAGGAACTTCTACCTCCGGACCAGGGTCCGGTACCTGGCGGCGTCGACGGCGTCCCGGTTGGTGTACACGCCGGAGGGGACCGGCCACGACTTCCCGCGCGAGGCGCCCGGGTTCGTGGTCGGCGTGGTCGAGGACCTGGCGCGGGAGCTGCGGGTGACCAGCCGGTGACCGGCCGTCGACCGGCCGGCGGCCGACCGGCCGCCGATCAGCCCATGACCGTGCGCGCGGAGCCGGCCCGGACCGGGCGGCGGCGGGAGAAGGCGCCCAGGTCCACGATGTTGCCGGTGTGTTCGCAGCGGTGGCGGACCGGGTCGCCGTCGTGGTCGTGGCCGGCCTCGACCTGGTCGATCAGGTTCGCCAGGTAGCGGCCCACCAGCGGGGCGTTCTTGAACTGGTTGCCGCTCGTGCCCATGGCGACGTAGTAGCCGTCGAGGGCGGTGCGGTCGTAGATCGGGGTCCAGTCGTCGGAGACGTCGTACACGCCCGCGACCCCGAGGGGCCGGTTGGGGACGCCGATCGCCGGGAAGCGGCGTGCGGCCCTCGTCACCTGGGTCCGGAAGCGACGGGCGGTGGGGCGGGGGTCGGCCTCGTCCGGGTCGTCGATCCACTCGGGCGGGTCGCACTCCGGCTCGGTGCCGCCGACCAGGAGACGGCCGCCGGGGGCCGGTCGGAGGTAGGTGCCGAGGTCGAGGTCGGCGACGACGGGACCGGTGGCGCGGTCGCCCGGAGCGGGGACCTGGTGGACCTCCTCGCGCATCGGGCGCACGCCGACGGTGAAGTCGCCCCCGACGCCCGCCAGCCGGTTGAGGCCACCCGACCACGGGCCGGCGGCGTTGACCACGACCGGTGCGGCGATCCGTGTCCCGTCGGCCAGGCGGATGCCCGTCACCTGGTCGGTGGTCCGCTCGACGGCGGCCACGGTCGCGTGGAACAGGAAGCGCGTGCCCAGTTCGCCCGCCGCGTCCGCGAGGTTCTGGGCGGCGAGCTGAGGGTCGTCGACGAACCCGGCGTCCGGGGTGAACAGGGCGCCGAGCTCGCCGGTCGGGCCGGCGAAGAAGGCGTCGTCGTCCACCGGCTTCGGCGGCCAGTACCGCCCGGCGTCGATGCCGGGCAGGCGCCGGCGCAGCTCGGCGGCGTCCCACCGCTCGTACGGGACCCCGACGCGGTCGAACAGGGCGGTGACAGCGGCGGGCGCGGTGTCCGGGGAGTCGAGCAGCACGGCGCCGGCGCGGTGGAAGGCGGCGAGCGGGCGGCGGCCGGTGAGCCGCAGGTGGTCGGGCCAGGACGTCCAGAGGTGCCGGGCCTCCCAGGCCGTGGCGACGCCGTCGAAGGTGGAGTAGTTGAACCGGATGATCGCGCTGGAGGCGCTGGTGGAGCCGTGGCCGACGGCGCCGGCCTTGTCGACGACGAGCACCCCACGCCCGGTCCGGGCGAGTTCCAGGGCGATGGCGGAGCCGATCACGCCGGCTCCGACCACGACGGCGTCCGGTCGGCGGGTGGTCATCGGAGCCTCCTCAGGCTCGGCACGGAGGCGAGCAGCGTCCGGGTGTACGGGTGTTGCGGTGCGCGCAGAAGGGCCTCGGTGGTGGCGGTCTCGACGATCCGGCCGTGCCGCATGACCGCCACCGTGTCGCAGACGTGGCAGACCGCGGGCAGGTTGTGGCCGATGAACAGCATGGTGAGGCCGAGCCGCCGCTGGAGTTCGCGGACGGTGTTGAGCACGGAGGCCTGCACCGAGACGTCGAGCGCCGAGGTGATCTCGTCGGCGATCAGCAGGCCGGGGCCGACGGCCAGGGCGCGGGCGACGGCGACCCGCTGGCGCTGGCCGCCGGACAGCTGCCGCGGCAGGCGGTCGGCGAGCCGGGGATCGAGGCCGACGAGTTCGAGCAGGCCGGTGACGCGGTCGGCCCGGGCCCGCCGGTCGAGCCGGTGGAAGACGGTGGCCGCCTCGGCGAGCGTCTGGCGGACCGTCATCCTCGGGTCCAGCGCGGTGTCCGGGTCCTGGAGGACGACCTGGACCAGGCGGCCGAGCCGGCGCCGGTCACGGACGGTGCGGACGCGGACCTCCCGCCCGTCGAGCAGGACCCGGCCCCCGTGCACGGGGACGAGGCCGACGATCGCGCGGGCCAGGCTCGACTTGCCGGAGCCGGACTCGCCGACCAGCCCGAGCGTGGTCCCGGACGGGACCTCCAGCGAGACGCCGTCCACGGCGGTGACCGGACCGTACGGGCCGCGGTGGCGGACGGTGAGGCCGGAGACCTCAAGGGCGGTCATGACGCGGCCACCGCGACGGGGTACCAGCACGCGACCTGCTGGAGCTGGTCGAGGTCCTCCAGCGGCGGGGCCTGCTCGGCGCAGCGGTCCCGGCTGTGCGCGCAGCGGGGCTCGAACGGACAGCCGGGGGCCGGCGCGAGCGGGTCGGGCGGCGCACCCTCCACGGTGGGCAGCGGCCGGTCGCGATCCGCCGTGAGGTCCGGCACCGACGCGACCAGGGCCCGGGTGTAGGGGTGCCGGGGGGCGGTGGCGAGCCGGTCGGCGGGCAGGGCCTCGACGATGGTGCCCGCGTACATCACCAGCACGCGGTCGCAGAACTCCCCCACCAGCGCGACGTCGTGGCTGATGAACAGGACGGCGGCGGAGGTGTCCCGCCGGATCTCGGACAGCAGCCGGGTGATCTGCCGCTGCACGGTGACGTCGAGGGCGGTGGTCGGCTCGTCGGCGATGATCAGGCCCGGTCGCACCATCAGCCCGGCGGCGATCATCACCCGCTGGCGCTGGCCGCCGGAGAGCTGGTGGGGGCGGGCGCGCAGCACGGCCGGGGGCAGGGCGACCCGGCGCAGGGCGTCGGAGGCCTCCAGCGACGCCTGCGCCCGGCTCGCGCCGCGATGGGCCCGGACGGTCTCGGTGAGCTGGGTGGAGATCCGCAGCGACGGGTTGAGCGCCGACGCCGGGTTCTGGAAGACCACCGCCAGTCCGGTGGCGAGGTGGTGCCCGCGCTCCTTCGGCGTCATGGCGGCGAGGTCGCTGCCGTGCAGACGGAGGGTCCGCCGGGTCACCCGGGCCCGGTCCGGGAGCAGGTCGGCGATGGCGAGCGCGGTGAGCGACTTGCCGGAGCCGGACTCGCCGACGAGCCCGACGATCTCGCCGGGCCGCAGCGACAGGCTCACGCCGCGCACCGGCCGGATCACGCCGTCCGGGGTGGGGAGTTCGACGCCGAGGTCCTCCACCTGGAGCACCAGGCCGTCCTCGGCGGGCCCTCCCCCAGCCTTCGGCCGGGGGGACCCCCATGGCGCGACCGGCTGCGGGGGCGTGCGGGGTGCCGGGTCCCGCCGGGCGACGTCGCCGGCCAGGACCTCGCCGAGCAGCTGGAAGGTCACGGCCGCGTAGAGGACGGCCAGGCCGGGGGCGAGGGCGGGCAGCGGGTCGGCGTAGACGCGGTCGAGCCCCTGGTTGAGCAGCTGCCCCCAGTCGTAGCCGGGTGGTTGGACACCCAGGCCGAGGAAGCTCAGCCCGGAGAGCGCGACGAGGGCGGTGCCCGCCGCCGTGGTGGTGCTCAGCAACAGCGGCTCGGCGATGTTGGGCAGCACGTGCCGCCACAGCAGCCGGTGCCGGCGCAGGCCGAGTACGCGGGCCGCGGCCAGGTGGTCGGTGCCCGCGACGCCGGCTGCGAGGGTCTGGGCGAGCCGGGCGAAGCCGGGGACGCCCGCGACGGCGAGGGCGAGCACCGCCCCGCCGGCGCCCGCGCCGAACACCACCGCGAGGAAGAGCGCGACCAGCAGTGCGGGGAAGGCGAGCAGCAGGGTGATCAGCGCGGCGAGGTGCCGGCGGGTGCGGGGGCCGACGACGGCGGTGGCCGCGCCGAGCAGGACGCCCGCGGTCGCGCCGAGCAGGGTCGCGGCCAGCGCGGGCAGCAGGGAGGGCCGGGTGGCGGTCAGGACCCGGGCGAGCACGTCCCGTCCGAGGTTGTCGGTGCCGAAGGGGTGCGCCGCCGAGGGGCCCTGCAGCACCGCCGAGGGGTCGGGGCGGTCCGCGGCCGCGCCCCAGAGGAGCGGGGCGGCCAGCGCGAGCAGCACCAGCGAGGCCAGCATGGCCGCCGCGACCCAGGCCATGGGCGAGTGGCGGTACCGGGTGGGAAGGGGCATCGGGTCCTCAGCTCTCCAGGATCGCCGAACGCGGGTCGAGCAGCGCCAGCAGCACGTCGACCAGGAGGCCGGAGAGCAGCACGGTGGTGCCCAGGACCAGCACCATCGCCTGGATCACCGGGTAGTCCTGGGCGGTCACGGACTGCGCCATCGCCGAACCGATGCCGGGCCAGGCGAACACCCGCTCGACCAGGACGGTGCCGGCGATCATGGCGGGCAGCAGGCTGCCGGCGACGGTGAGCGAGGCGGTCGCCATGTTCGGCGCCGCGTGCCGCAGGTAGCGGCGGGCGGGGGACAGGCGCTTCCCCCGGGCCGTGCGCAGGTAGTCCTCGGACAGCACCTTCAGCGCCTCCACCCGGACGATCCGCACCAGGACGGCCGTGGGCGCGAGGGAGAGCGCGAGCACCGGCAGTACGAAGGACTCGACGCCCGTCGCCCCGGCCACCGGGAGCAGCTGGAGGCCGACGGCCAGCAGCGCGGTCAGCCCGGCGGCCAGGACGAAGTCCGGCACCCCGGCCAGGCCGGCGGTCACCGCCGTGAACGCCAGCTCGCTGCGCGGGTGCCGGCCGTCCCGGGTGCGGACGGCGGCGAGCAGTCCGCAGGGCAGGGCGACGGCGAGGGTGACGAGGAAGGCCAGGCCGGCGATCTCCAGGGTGGCCGGCAGCCGGGTGCGGACCAGCTCGGCGACCGGGGTGCCGGTGACCAGCGAGGTGCCGAGATCGCCGTGCACCAGGCCCTCCAGGTAGTGCCGGAACTGGGACGGGAAGGGCGCGTCGAGGCCGAGCTGGTGCCTGCGGGCGGCCACCAGGGCGGGGGAGGCGTCGATGCCGAGGGCGGCGCGGACCGGATCTCCCGGGACCAGCCGGACCATCGCGAACGACGCGGTGAGCACGACCCCGAGGGAGAGGAGCAGCCGGGCCGTGCGGCGCCCCAGGAACGCCGTCCACGGGTGCCGGAGCAGGTGGGGTAAGGACACGTCGGGCCCCCGGGTCATTGGTGCAGGCGGATGCTGGTGGGGACGATCTGGCCGCCGAAGGTGGTGGCGAAGGTGGTGCGGTGGCCGTACACGGTGCTCCGGCCGTCGGCGATCGGCAGGGCGTCGGCCGAGCGGAGGAGGGCGGCGGAGGCCTGGTTCCAGCTGCCGCAGCCGGCGGTGTCGGTCTCCTGGAGCGCCCGGGCGACCAGGGCGTCGTACTCGGGGTTGGCGACACCCGCGAAGTTGAGGCCCTGGGCGGGGGTGGGACCGGAGAAGAAGGGGATGAAGCCGACCGGCAGGGCGAAGCCCGGGGTGCTGCCGACCACGACGTCGAAGTCGCCGCTCTGGTACATGGCGTTGACGAGGGCGGGCAGGCTCTCGGTGACCAGCCTGACGTCCGCGCCGAGCGCCGTCCACGTCCGGGCCATCAGCTCGGCGGCGGACGGCAGGGTCGGGCCGAGGTCCGGGCTGGTGATCAGCCGCAACCGGAGCAGCCGGCCGTCCTTGGTCAGCGGGCCGCCGCGGTCGCGGGTCCAGCCGGCGGAGCGCAGGGCCTCGGCGGCGTCCTGCGCGGGCAGGTTGGCGGAGGCGAGGTCGGCGTGGCAGACGGCTCCCTCGGCGCCGAAGTCGGTGGCGGGCCGGCCGGTGCCGCCGACGGCGACGTTGGCGAGGCCCTGGCGGTCGAGCGCCGACACCAGGGCGCGGCGCAGCGCCGGGTCGGCGAGGGGCCGGCCGGGGCGCTGGTTGAAGAAGGTCAGCCCGACCACGGTGGCCACGTCGGCGGAGGTCAGGCCGCGGCCGGTGAGCCGGGCGCGGTCGGGGCCGTTCACGCTCGCGATCTCGACGCCACCGGTGAGCAGCAGGTTCGCGGCGGTGGAGGCCTGGGGCACCACCGAGAGGACGATCCGGGCCGGGAGGCCGGGCTCCGCGGTGCCCGCCCCGGCGGGCCCCCAGGTGTAGCCCTCGCGGACGGTGAACTCGTACGGCCCGCCGGGGGTGTAGCGGGTGAGCACGTACGGGCCGGTGCCCTGGGTGGCGCGGTCCAGGGACCGGGGCCGGTCGAGGCCGGCGGGGCAGACGACCGGCAGCAGGCCCAGGGTGCGGACGAGGAACGGGAAGGGGGCGGCGGCGGTGGCCGACACGGTGCCGGCCCGGTCGTCGGCGCTCGCCGTGAAGGGGACGCCCGGCAGGACGGTCCGGGCGCCGGCGAGCTGGTTGGCCGGGTCGCCCGCGTAGGTCAGTGCCCGGGCCACCGCGGAGGCGGTGAGGGGGGTGCCGTCGGAGCAGGTGATACCCGGGCGGAGGGTGAAGACGGCCGTGGTCGTGGTGGCCTGCCAGGACGAGGCCAGGCCCGAGACCACGGTGCCGTCGGGGGCGACGTTGACCAGCGAGTCGTAGGCGTAACGGGCCTGAGAGGCCCCGAAGGTGGAGTACGGGTCGAAGCTCGGGGTCTCGCTGGACCCGGCGATCCGGACGGTCCCGTGGTCGACGAGCGGCGTGCTCGTCGAGGACCGGGCGGTGCCCCCGCAGCCGGCCACCGCGACGGCCATGGCGGTGACGGCGGCCGCCAGGGGGACCGGCAGGGTGTGACGCGACATGGGGTCATGGTGCCACCGCGCCTTGGCTCCGGCGATTCAACTCGGCTGCCTGGCAAGCGTGTTCGAACCCCTGCAGCCGCCTCCTGGGGCGGCTTTCGCGGTTCGCGCGGCCCCGGGCGGCCGGGTGCGTCTCATCCGTTCGGGGGACAACACGGCCGTCGTTTCGCGGACCGGGCGACGGCGCGGCCGGTCGTCGCCACACTGGCCGCATGAGGACGAGGACGAACGGACCGGGTGAGGAGGTCGGCCACCTGGCCGACCGCTACTGGGAGTTCCTGCTGGAACGCGATCCACTGCTGAGGGTGCGCCAGGACCTCCCGGTCGAGACGCTCCCCGGGGTGTCGCCCGCCGAGGCCGAGGAGCGGGCCCGGTTCGCGGAGGGCGTGCTGGGCCGGGTCCGGGCGCTCGACGGCGCGGAGCTGTCGGGTGTCGACGCCGACACCGCGGCGTTCCTCGCGGGGGTGGCGGAGCAGGAGCTGCGGGACCACCGCTGCTACTGGCTGACGCCCGCGGCCACGCCGTACCGGCTGTTCCCGCTGTCGCAGTACGCCGACGCCGTCCTGCGCCCGTTCCGCTTCGCCGAACGGCAGGACGTCGAGCGGTACTTGTCGTTGCTGGACGAGCTGGCCCGGGTGGTCGGCTCGATCGCCGGCAAGACGGCGGAACAGGCCGCCCGCGGTTTCCGGGTGCCCGCCCCGGCCCTGCCCGGTGCGCGCGCCACCGTCGTCGGCCTGCAGTCGTCCGTGGCGCGCCGCGCGGAGGTGGACGACGGCCGGCTCGGCCGACTGGTCCGGGCCGACCGCGGGCGGCTCCGGGAGGGGGTGCGGCGGCTGGTGGACTCCGCGCTGGCCCCGGCCTTCGACGGTCTGCTCGCCCTCCTCGACGACCCGGACGGCCTGCGCGAGGCGCCGCAGGCCGTCGGCTGGGCACGGTACGAGGGCGGGGAGGAGGCGTACCGGGAGTTCGTCCGGACCCACAGCGGGGGCGACACACCTCCCGAGCGGCTCCACGAGCTGGGCCGCGAGCAGTGCCGGGAACTCGCCGAGCGGATGCGGGAGGTCCGCGCCGCCTTCGGCTTCCCGGGTGCCGAGGACGGGTTCCACGAGCGGCTGCGCACCGAGCCCCGGCTGTACGCCCGGACGCCCGAGGAGGTCGAGGCCCGCTACCGAGCCCACCTCGACCGGCTCGCCCCGCTGCTGCCGCAGTGGTTCGCCGTGCTGCCGGCCGCGCCGTACGGGCTGGCGCGGCTGGACCCGGCGCTGGAGGCGGGGATGACCTTCGGGTACTACGAGCCGCCGACCCCGGCCAGCCCGGTCGGGCGTTACCGCTACAACGGATCGGACCTGGAGCGGCGCTCGCTCCTGGGCTCGGCCTCCCTGATCTACCACGAGCTGGCGCCGGGACACCACTTCCACCTCGCCCGGCAGGCGGAGAACCGCGGGCTGCCGCAACTGCGGCGTGAGGTGGCCGGGTTCGGCGCGTTCAACGAGGGCTGGGCCGAGTACGCGGCCGGCCTCGGCTGGGAGGCGGGCCTCTACGACGACCCGTGGGACGCCTACGGGCGCCTCGCCCAGGAGCGGTTCACCGCGCAGCGGCTGGTCGTCGACACCGGGCTGAACCTCGGGACGATGAGCCTCGCGCAGGCGCGGGAGTTCATGCGCGCCAACACCACCGAGGCGGACGGGCAGATCGACTCGGACCTGCTGCGCTACGCGACCGACCTGCCGGGGCAGGCGCTCTCCTACCGCGCCGGCTTCCTGGAGTTCGGCCGGCTGCGGGCCCGGGCGGAGGCCGGCCCGGGCGCCGGGTTCGACGTGCGGGCCTTCCACGAGGCGGTGCTGGGTGGTGGCGGGCTGCCGTTCCCCGCCCTGCGGCGGAGGGTGGCGCGCGAGCTCGGCGGGCACCGGGAAAGCGGTCAGTATTGATATGTCAATATGACTGAAACCTCCCGTGGGGGTATGCGTACTGCCATCAGTTGCGGCCGAGGGCGCGGATAACACTCGCACGGGTGAAACCCGCCGGGACTGTTTGGCCTCGATGGACATGACTGGACTACGGTGGCGGAGGAGCGGGCGGTGTGCCCCCGTCGACGAGGAATTCGGCCCGGCCGGGAATCCGGCAAAAAAGGGGGTCGGGAGTTCCGGAAGAGGGTGCTCCCGTCCGCTCGGCTGTGCGTACTCCGGAGTTCGCAGTACCCGGGGCCCTGTCATCCGTCTGCGTAGAGAGGTGGAGCATCATGCCGCCCGTAGTCCCGCCGTTCCTCGTCGGTCTCATCGTCGCGCCACTGGCCAAGCGTCTCCTCAAGCCGCTGGTGCGCGGCGTCGTCAAGACGTCCGTCGGAATTGCCATGGAGGTGAAGAAGGCGGCCCACGAGGCCGGGGAGAACATCCACGACCTCGCGGCCGAGGTGGCCGCCGACATGGTGGCGGCGCAGATCGTCGCCGGTGACGGCCACCGGGGCGCCGACGGTGCCCCCGCGAACGGGGAGAAGGGTGCCCCCGCGAACGGGGAGAAGGACGAGACCGCCGTCCGGCCCGAGTCCGAGACGAGGGCCCCGAAGATCCGCGCGACCGCCGGTGTGGGTGCCGGCAAGGTGCACTGACACCCTGATCCGCGGTCCGGCCCGCCGCCCGGGCCCGTCCTCCGGCCGACCCCGGGGGACGCGTCCGCGCGGCGGTCGGGCGCGGGCCTTTCGGCCGTATCGCTTTCCTCCCGCACTTTCCACTCCGTCGCAGTAATCCGCCGTGCGCGGTATTCCGCCGCGCCCGCTGACGGAACTTTCCGCGACCTCCGCAAACAGGTGATCGTACACATGCCATCTCTGCTGGGTGCCGCAGCCGGATATCGCACCGTGGATTTGGACGTGAGCCCGCGCTCGGTCATTCCGGGCCGCCAGCGCTGGGACGTCAAGCTGGTTCTCGGACGGCCCCGGGCGGCCGAACTCCTCGCCGCCGCCCTGCGCCGCATCCCCGGGATCACCGAGGCGCAGGCCAGTCCGATCACCGGTGGGGTCCTCGTCCGGCACGACGCGCGGGTGCGCGCCGCGGACGTCGGCCGGATCGTCCGCAGGGCGGTCGCCATGGTCGCGGAGGGTCCGACCCGGCCGGTGCGGCCGGCGCCGGCCGCACCGGCCGCCGGACCGGCCCCGCGCCCGGACCGCGGCCTCGTCGTGCGCCCCGTCCTCGCCGTCGGCGGCGGGGTCGCGGCCGGCGTCGCGCTGATCCGCGGCTCGGCACTGAGCAGGCAGCTGGTGGCCCTCGGCGGGGTCGCGGCCGCGACGGCGGCCGTGGTCCGGAAGGCCTGGCACGGAACGGTCGACACCACCCGGGAGGTCTCCGGGGCCGGAGCGGCAGCCGGAGCCGGCGCCGCACGCCACCCCCTGCTGGAGATCGTCGGGCCGCACCGGCGGCGGCTCTACCGGGCCGGCGCACTGTCCGTCGCCTGCCAGGTCTCCGAGATGGCGCTCGGCACCTTCCTCGGGTGGACGGCACTGGTGCTCATCAAGGGCGAGGCCGCACCGCTGGTCAGTCTCGGACTGACCACCGCGTCCGCCCAACTCTGGGGCCTGGCCGGGCTGGTGGCCGCCGCCTGCGCCGCCGTGGCGGGTCTCTCGTACTCCTCGAACCTCCAGTGGCGCCGGCTCGGCCAGGACATCGAGCACGACTGGCGGGGCCGCACGTACGCCCATGTGCAGCACCTCGAACTGCGGCACCTGGAGGGCGAGCGGACCAGCCGGGTGGCCGGCGCGCTCACCGACGACGTCGGCCAGCTGGGCACCTTCTTCGCCACCTCGGCCAACGACGTGCTGCAACTGGGCACCAGCCTGGCACTCCTGGTACCGGTGTTCCTGCTGCTGGCCCCGCAGATCGCCTGGATCGCGTTCCTGCCGATCCCGGCCATCGCCTGGCTCTCGCTCCACCACCAGGAGAAGGTCGCGGCCGACTACGCCGTCACCGGCGAGCGCCGGGCCAGGCTGGGCAGCCAGGTGATCAACTCGCTGGAGGCCGGCGCCACCGTCAAGAGCTTCTGCACCGAGGACTACGAGGCCGAACGCATCGACGGGCTGAGCGAGGCCGCCCAGGAGAGCAGCCGGCAGACCGACCGGAGCACGATCCGCCACGCCGAGACCGTCCGGGCCTGCACCACCGCCTCGATGGCCGGCACCCTGCTGATCGGAGGCGGCTCGGTCCTCAACGGCACCCTCCGCTTCGAGGTGTTCAGCCCGCTGATCGGGCTGCCCCAGATGGTGCTGCTGCGGATGAACCGGCTCGGCGGCATCGTCGACCAGTACCAGCGCACGCTCTCCGCCTACGACCGGGTGCAGCGGCTGCGCTCCCTGCCCGTCGAGACCGACGGCACGGGCGAGCCGCTCGACGCCGGGAAGGTGCGGGGCGAGATCGTCCTCGACGAGGTGACCTTCGCCTACCCCGACCGGCCGCCGGCGCTGGACAACCTGTCGCTGACGATCCCCGCCCAGCGGACCACCGCCATCGTCGGCGCCACCGGCTCCGGCAAGACGACGATCGCCAAGCTGCTGATGCGTTTCCAGGACGCCGAGTCCGGCGCCGTGCTGCTCGACGGCCGGGACGTGCGCGACCTGCCGAGGCGGGACCTGCGCAACGCCGTCGGCTTCGTCGCCCAGGACCCGTTCCTCTTCGACGGCAGCATCGCCGACAACATCCGCTACGGCAGCTTCGGAGCCTCCGACCAGGCCGTCGTTGAGGCGGCCACGACGGCCGAGGCGCACACCTTCATCTCGACGCTGCCGGACGGCTACGACACGCTGATCGGTGAGCGCGGCGCCGCGCTCTCGGGCGGCCAACGGCAGCGGATCGCCCTGGCGCGGGCGATCCTCAAGGACGCGCCGGTCGTGATCCTGGACGAGGCCACCTCCGCCGTGGACAACGAGACCGAGGCCGCCATCCAGCGCGCGCTCCGCGGCTTCGCGGCCGACCGGACGATGGTCATCATCGCCCACCGGCTCTCCACCGTCCGCCACGCCGACCGGATCTACGTCATGGACAAGGGCGGCGTCGTCGCCGAACAGGGCACCCACGACGAACTCGTCGCCCAGCACGGACTCTACGCATCCCTCTGGCAGCTCCAGGCCGGCGAACTCGCCGCCTGACCGCAGCACCCCGCACCGCGCCCACCCGCCCGCCGACCGCGTGACACCACCGCGGTCGGCGCGGCCCGGCGTGCCCTGCCACCACGCTTGCCCACACTCTCGGAGGTACCCCCATGTCCCGTCGCGACGGTGACGCCCTTCCCCTGACAACGGCCCAGCGCGAGATCTGGCTCGCCGAGCAGAGCTCCCGGACGCCGATCCCGGGCTACCGCGTCGGCGAGTGCCTGGAGATCCACGGGCCGGTGGACCGGGAGGTGTTCGAGACCGCGCTGCGCCGGGTGGTCTCCGAGGTCGACGCCCTGCACGTGACATTCGTCGACGACGGCGAGGGCCCGCGCCAGGTCCTCCGGGAGAGTTGGGACTGGGCGCCCGCGCACCTCGACCTCAGCGGGGAGCCGGATCCCTGGGCAGCGGCCGTGGCGTGGATGGAGCGGGACCTGATGCGCCCGCTGGACCTCGCCCGTGACCCGCTGTTCGGGCACGCGCTGATCAAGGCGTCGCCGACGGAATTCCTCTGGTACCTGAACTACCACCACGTGGTGCTGGACGCGATCAGCAGCTCCATGCTGCGGCAGCGGGTCGGCGAGGTGTACTCGGCCCTGGCCGAGGGCGGCGCCGTGCCGCCGTGCCCGTTCGGCTCACTGCGGGACCTGGTCGACAGCGACGCCGCCTACCGCGCGTCGACGGACTTCACCGCTGACCGCGCCTACTGGACGGAGCGTTTCGCGGACCTGCCCGCCCCGACCCGGCTCACCGACGCCACCGCGACCGACCCGCACCGCGCCCTCCGGCTGGCCGAGGAGCGGGCACTGCACCGCCCGGACGCCCTGCGGGCGGCGGCGGGACGGACCGGTGTCCGGTGGTCCCGCCTGGTGATCGCGGCGGCGGCGCTCTACGCGCACCGGCTGACCGGCAACCAGGACGTGGTGCTCGCCCTGCCCGTCACCGCCCGCCGGGGCGCCGACCGCGACCTGATGTCGGTTCCGGGAACGATGTCCAACGTGGTGCCGCTGCGGCTGACCGTGCGGCCCGACATGCCGTGGCGTGACCTCGTCGCCCAGGTCGCCGAGGAGGTCGACGCGGCCGTCGCGCACGAGCGCTACCGCAGCGAGGACCTGCTGCGGGACCTCGGCGCGCCCGGCGGCATCGGGACGGCGTTCCCGCTGATCGTCAACATCATGGCCTTCAACTCCCGGCCGGACTTCGCCGGCCACCCGGCCTCCGTCCACCACTTCGTGTCGGGGTCCACCACCGACCTCGCCGTCTGGGTGTTCGACTACCGGGACGGCAACCCGCCGCTCCTGCGCCTCCACGGCTCCCCGGAGGCGTACGGCGACGACGACCTCGTCGCCCACCAGCAGCGGCTGCTCGCCCTGCTGGACACGGTCGCGGACTGCGACCCGGACGACGCGGTGGGCCGGATCGACCTGCTCACCGCCGAGGAGCAGCGCGAAGTGGCGGCGCTCGGTGCCGGGCCGGTGGCGGCCGCACCGGCCGCGAGCCTGCCGGAGCTGTTCCGGGAGCACGTGCGGGCGACCCCGGAGCTGGTCGCGCTCGTCTGCGGCGACGTCTCGCTGACGTATGCGGAGCTGGACGCACGGGCGAACCAGCTGGCGCACGCCCTGATCGAGCGGGGCGCGGGGCCGGAGCGGCTGGTGGCGGTGGCGCTGCCGCGCTCGGCCGAGCTGGTGGTGGCGATCCTCGCGGTACTGAAGACCGGCGCGGCGTACGTCCCGGTCGACCCCGAGTACCCGGCCGCCCGGATCGCGTACCTGCTCGACGACGCCCGGCCGGCCCTGGTGGTGACCGACTCCCGCAGCACGGAGCGGCTGCCCGGAGCCGGGCCCGTCGACCGGATGGTCCTCGACGACCCGGCGACGGCCGCCCTGGTGGCGGGCTGCCCGGCGGCCGACCCGATGGTGGCCGTCGATCCGAGCCACCCGGCGTACGTCATCTACACCTCCGGCTCCACCGGACGGCCCAAGGGCGTGGCGCCGACCCACGGCGGCCTGCTCAACCTGCTCACCGACCTCCGACAGGTGCACCTCCCGGCGGTGCTCGGGGAACGGCAGCGGCTGCGGGTGGCCCTGACCACGTCGGTGTCGTTCGACGCCTCCTGGAACCAGCTGCTCGCCCTGTTCACGGGCCACGAGCTGCACGTCCTGGACCACGCGACCTGGACCGACCCGGACGCCTTCGTCGAGTACGCCACGCGCTGCGGGCTGGACTTCGTCGAGGCCACCCCCTCCTACCTCCACGTGCTGGTCGCCCACGGACTGCTGGACGATCCGCAGCGCCGCCCGGCACTGGTCGCGGCCGGCGGCGAGGCCGTCCCCGAGCAGCTGTGGGAGCAGCTGCGGGGGGCCGAGGGGGTGTCCTGCCACAACTTCTACGGACCGTCCGAGTGCACCGTCAACTCGGTGGTCGCGTCGATGGGGTCGAGCCCGCGCCCGGTCATCGGCCGCCCGGTGACCAACGCGAGGC